>NZ_JAEMUE010000018.1:0-45116 GCF_018342435.1 Neochlamydia sp. AcF65 | reverse complement strand
AAGATATTCGTATCTTAAGAATATTGACCGATCGTGGTACAGAGTACTGCGGAGCAAGAGAGCATCATGAGTATGAACTTTATCTGGCCATTGAAGACATTGACCATTCTCGCACTAAAGCCAGGCATCCTCAAACCAATGGAATCTGCGAAAGGTTTCATCAGACCATCCAAAACGAATTTTATGCCACAGCTTTTAGGAAGAAAGTGTTTAAAAATGTTGAAGAATTACAAGGGGATGTGGATAAATGGATGAATGAGTATAATAATGAGAGAACACATACAGGAAAGTATTGTTTTGGCAAGACGCCTTTACAAACATTCTTAGATGCCAAACATCTTGCACAAGAAAAGATGTTAGATAAGTTACAACTGACAGAAATAGTACCTGCCAGGTAACTCATGTTTGTCAGGTCAAGTACTGTCTAGGACATCTAATTTAATGCAGGCCCAGTCACTACCATCTTCTCCTTTTGCCCATTTATAAGAAGATATCTTTTTTATTTTATAAATATCTTTTTCTTCATATTCAGTTTTAATTTGGCCATCATCATGTATTCTAAAGTTAAAAATGAACCTAATTTTTTCTATACGAGCTTCATCCAATCTAGGAGAGTTTAGCTTGCAAATACAATGAGCTGCTGTATAGACTACATTTTTACTAACTGCAAAAGCTGTACCAAACCCAGGAGCAAGTTCACCCCCAAATTTTTCATCGGCTGCTAAAGGATAGCCATGTTGCCATTTTATAAGATTATTAAGAGTCGGAGCATTTAACCGATAAACCCTACTTATGGGGTCGACTTCAAACTGATCTATTCCAATCATGCATGCAACGCTTTTTGTTTGCTCAGGAACAATAGCTTTCAAATCATCATATCTTTCAGATAATTCAATATCAAGATGGTGGATATTAATACGATCGTCATAATTTTTATACAAAATTTTTTCATTGCTACTAAATCTCATTCTATTTTCTAAGTGCATAGTTACATTCCTTGTTATTCTAATTTTTCAATCAATTTAAAAATCAAATATAGTTCTTAAGGTAAAAACTCAACCCCAAACTATTGCAAGAAAATTAATTATCAATAGTTAACACATAAAAAACAACTATTTTTTAATACATAAATGTCGTTATATTAAAATTTTTTCATAATTAAAATTAACCTTTAAACATATTATTAACTGCATATGTGTTAAAAGCTTCTAAAAAGGGTTCTTCGGAGGTTTATTTGGAATTTTATTGCTTAAATGATCTAATAACTCATCTTTTAAGACGCAGTCTTATACTAGCTTGTCACCTAGGTCAGCACTCAGTGCCCCTTAGGCATTCTACGCTTTGTCATCTTATTCATTGCCAAAGGCTTAGCATATAGTTCTACTCGCTGATAGGCTAGTTTCTTAGAGCAGAAATTTCCTCCAGAACTTCTTTTAAAGCAGTACATCGCCGTTTCGACAAGCGATCTTCTATGATAGCCGCAAAGCTTCTTCCAAAACTACTGACCTCATCGTCTCCTCCAAAACCTTGAATGACTTTTAACGCATCATTTCTCTACTTCATCCGCAGCTTGTCCGTCTTTTAGCTTAAACCTTCTTTCTCTTCTTGGAAGTACTATAAGTCGGTAATCACGACAGCAAAATCCTTATGCCCTTTGCGTAGAGCAATTTTATCAATACCCCTGTAAGCATTCAATAAAGGATATCTCTCAAATTGAATATACTCAGACATAGAAGGGGAGGAAATTTTCTAGCCAATATGCTGGATGAAATAGCTGCCTACTGGCACAAACCCAAAAGGCCTTCTCTGAAATTTGCTGGCCATGAAACGAGCACCTTGATTTGCTATCTAAAAAACCTAAATTTAGATTAATAATAGTGCAGAAGAAACCTTAAGGAATCTAATTATCGTACGTAGATAATGTTTAGATAGCTAGTCTGCCTATGGCAAAAGATGGACGGAAGTACTGCATATCTACCAAAACTCTTGATTGCCCAGACAAATCTATTCTATGGTTTTCTGCAGAGACTATACATGTAGTTCTCGTATCAAGCAGCTATACCGTCATGTTATCTCTCCCTTTAGATCTCTCTGTCAATTAATCCTACAATAGCTTTAGACGCGCGGAGATCAAGTTTAAAAGAAGAAAGGCTGCAATGCCTAACTAATCCTAATGGCTTAATCGACAAGGAATGAAAATAAAGAGCACCTATTTTTTCCAGCGTTTGATTGATAAAGAAAAAATGACCTTATAAGCACTCCAAACGTGATTTATAAAGTACTATCTTTCTTTTCAAGTGCGCAGAATACTAAAAGGGGTACTTTTAGCCACGGCTCTCCAGCCTTGAAAAATAGTATAGACCTTGTTAAAAGAGGTCTATTTAACTTTTTCAACCAAGAAGCTTGCAGAGAGAGTTGAAAAGATGGGTAGCTACCTTATAGGCACGAATATTCACAGGAAAGGCAGAGTCCTAATAAACTCATGAGACAATTTGCCAAGCTTGGCGGCAAATATTTTCTCTTTTGTCACAAGTGATAGCTCGACTTATCAGTGCCCATTGTACGTCTTTAATTTTTTCTTCTCTTTACCCTGCAAAATATGCCAATATAGCTTCTTGCATGTTTAAGTTTCCCACTGATTAATAAATCTACAAATATTAACGTTGTAAATGGGTATGAAGGGGTAAAAATATGAGTATTAGAAAAGATTTCTATCAAGCACAGAGAGAACTAACCAAAATCGCCAATCATATAGCTTTTTGCCATGATCGATATATTTTAACTCGTAACGGTAAAGATTTGGCCGCTATAGTGCCTATTGAGGATCTAGAAATACTGGAGGCAATAGAAGATGAGCGTGATATCGAGGTAGCACAACGTGTAGGCGAAGATATTAAAAAGCATGGCACAGTCAAATGGAAAGATGCTAAAAGAGATCTCGGGCTGTGATCTATGAAATTGAATTAAGTCGTATTGCGCTTAAAAGCATGGCTAAAATCCCCAAAAAAGAGCTTAATCGTATTCAGAGTAGGCTTGAAGCTCTCTCATTACATCCCCTCCAGAAGATCTAAAAAAGATTCGAGGCAACGATAATTTATGTAGAAGTTGTTGCGGAAATTATCGAATTCCCTACAGCATATTCGATAACAAGCTTTACGTTTTAATAGTAGATAGAGACCATAGAACTTACATTCGCCAGCAAAAAAAATAATTAGGAATTTTGAGGACTAATCAAGTAAGATGTTTTCTTTAAGGGGTTAAGCTAAACAACTAAAAGTTATGCAAATAGATACGCAAAACGTCGATCATTAAGGATTGATAGCTGGAATGTGTGATGAGATAGGGCTAGTTGACCTTATTGACCAAGCAGTAGGTAACCGGGCGAAGAATAAGCATTTAACCTATGGGTAAGCTGTTAAATGTATGATCTTGAATGGATTGGGATTTGTAAGCCGGACGCTTTACATGTATTCTGAGTACTTTGAAGATAAATCCATCGATCATTTGCTAGGTACGTCAGTCATTCCCGAGCAAATTGATGATAATGTTTTAGGCAGAGCGCTGGACAAGCTATTTGAATTGGGCGTGACTGAGCTTTTTACTAAAATAGCTTTGCATACGATCAAAGTGCTGGGTATGGGTATCCAAGTGAAAAGTTTACATTCGGATGCCACAAGCTTTCACGTAGATGGAAACTATGAGAGCCTATTAGAACAAGGAGAAGCCTGCATTCGCCTAGTGCAAGGCTACAGCAGAGACCATAGGCCTGATTTAAATCAAGCCGTCTTGCAACTCATCACTTCTAAACAAGTTTTTAAAGAAGAACAAAGCTTGCTTGTCACGCGTGTTCCCATGCAAATTAAAGAGGCTAAAGAACTCATATTTGAAGTGCCTTACAACAAGACGGTAGAAATAGCAGAAGGCTATCGAGCTTTTGAAAGTACCTCTTGCTATGCCAGTGTTGAACAAAGATGGGTAGTCATTTTTAGCCAAGCGGCCTATCAAAGAGAATGCCGTACGTTAGCCAAGCATTATCTTAAGGGCAGTGAAAAAGAATCTAAAGCTTTTTTTAAGTTTATAAAGCAAGAGTTTTCATACCCAAACGATGCTAAGCGCCAATTAGATAAGTTTGCATAAAAGCTTAAATATATACAAATTGTAGAACCTCAAGTTATAGCAGCTCAAAAGCATGCTACATCTGGTCGACCCAAAGCTGGGCAAGCACCTTCTATACTTAGCTATCGCCTAGAAGGTACAGTAGCCTGCTCTTTGCTTAACAAAGCAGAGTTAGAGAGGAGTAAAGGGTTTTTCATCTTAGCGACTAATGACATGGATGTAACCGCTTTTCCTGCACAAGAGCTGTTGAAAACATATAAAGCACAGCAAAGTGTGGAAAGAGGATTTAGATTCTTGAAAAGTCCCGATTTCCTAGTCTCTTCTTTCTTTCTAAAAAAGCCAGAAAGAATTGAAGCGCTTTTAATGGTAATGACTCTATGCCTTTTAGTCTATTCTGCGCTTGAATATAAGATTCGAGAAAAATTACGAGAAAATAGTGAGAACTTCTTAAATCAACTTAAGAAACCTACGCAAAAGCCAACAACACTCTGGGTGTTTTTCTGTTTCCTAGGCCTATATATGGTCTTTATTGACCATAAAAAATTGCAAATTACCAATTTGAAAGAACGCCATAGAATTATCCTTAGATGTTTAGGGCCTCCTTACCAAAAATTCTATTATTCTGAAATGTGGTGAGAAATCACGAATAGAAAAGATATTTATAAAAAATTTTAAATCTCTCTAATCTGCTTTGATGTTTTAATGCTTGTAGAATTGCTTTCTTACTAGCTAACATTCAAGGGATAATTGCCCCTTGGATGAATGCATCTAAATTTCCGAGACAATTTGCAAAGCCTGGCGACAAATATTTTTTCCTTGGTCAAAGGTAATATAATCGGCAGCTTGGCTTAGCGGCACCCATTGTACAGCTTTAATCTCTTCTTCCATTCTCTTTACTTCCCCTTCTACCTGGGCAACATAGTAGATAACAGTCTTATGAATGAGTACACCTTCAAATTTGAAGTAAAAGCTTTCTTCAAAAGTTTGATCAGATAGAAGCTTGCAAACCTTTAAACCTGTTTCTTCAAACAACTCTCTTTGAGCTGCGTCCAAGGCAGTTTCGTGAGGGTCAGGATGACCTTTAGGAAAGCCCCAATGTCCTGCATGTGCTTGGACAAGAAGGACATGCCAGCCATCTTCAAACTGAGCTAAAGGAACAATGCCATAGGAATACTCTTTCTTCGTAGCCATTAGGGATGGTAAGCTCCTAGCACGATAGTAGCGTTATGGCCACCGAAGCCAAATGTATTGGAGATAGCAATGTTAATATCCTTTTTTTCCGCTACGGTCGGAATATGAAATTCTAAATCGGGTTCAGGATCTTCCAAGTTTATACTCGGATGAACCCATCCTGATTCAATCGCTTTTGCTGTAACAACAGCTTCCATCGCTCCTGCAGCACCTAAACAATGTCCAATCATCGACTTAGTCGAATTCATGGTGATTGAGCTAGGTTCTTTGAAAACTTTTTTTAAAGCGCGCACTTCTGCCATATCGCCTGCAGGAGTCGAAGTACCATGAGCATTAATATAATTCACTTCCTCAGCTTTTATGCCTGCATCCAATAAAGCATTGCGTACACATAAAGCTACACCTTCACTATCGGCGCGAGGCTCGGTAATATGATAGGCATCACATGACATGCCCCCTCCTAAGTACTCCGCTAAGATTGGAGCTCCTCGGGCTAAAGCATGCTCCAAACTTTCAATAATAAAAATTCCTGCGCCTTCTCCCATTAAGAAACCATCACGGCCTCGATCCCACGGGCGAGAAGCTTTTTCTGGTTCATCATTACGCTGGGATAAGGCCTTGCATGAGCAAAAACCTGATAAACCCATAGGGATAATAGGAGCTTCAGAACCACCGCAGATCATTAAATCTGCCTCACCTTTGCGAATATGGTTAGCTGCTGCAATGATCGCATTATTTCCCGTAGCACAGGCTGTTGAGACAGAATAATTAGGTCCCATAAAGCCTATATCCATGGCAAGCATTGCTCCACCCATGTTGGTAAGAATGTAGGGCACAAAGAAAGGGCTAACCCATCGCTGGCCTTTTTGCATGAGCGTCTGAACGCCTTGACAATAGACATCCATTCCCCCCATGCCAGAGCCAATAACCACACCACAACGCTCTTTATTAAGCTTTGCTATAGCCTCAGGATTAAGCTGGCTTGCTTCTAAAGCTTTTTTTCCTGCTACCATGGCATAAGCAATATTTTTATCAATGCGGCGCGCTTGCTTTTTATCAATATAATCACCGGAGTCAAAATTTTTAATTGAAGCAGCTATGCGAGTAGGATAATCTTCACAAGGAAAACTTGTAATCAAGGAGGCTCCACTTTTGCCGTCCAATAAAGATTTGTAATAATCATCTACCTCGTTACCAAAACAAGAAACGATGCCCATACCGGTGATAACAATGCGTTTTTTCTTCATGAAATAACTTAAACCTTCTAATTTTCCTTCACATCAATGTGAAGATCTACAATTTTTGCCTGTTGCCACAGCTGCTCCAGTGCATATTTTTCTCGAAATTCTGGAATAAAAAGATGAATGATGATTTCCCCATAATCCATTACTAACCAATCAGGAGCTTTACTCCCCTCTATATGGAGGAGTTCATCTCCTTCTTGGATCATCACCTCTTCAATTGTTTTTGCTATGGATTTAACATGACGATCAATATTCCCTTCAGCGATCACATAGAAATCGGTCATCGTAGAAAGATCGCGAACATCTAAAGCGATTATGTTAAAACCCTTTTTATCATAAATAGTTTGAGCGATTAAATCTAAGTTTTTTAAGACAGTTTTCGACATATTCTTTTAAATTTTTATTTTTGTCCTGGCCTAGAAGAATATAAATGATTTTGATATATGTAGTCTATCACTTTCGCAGGGACCAAATGGCCAATATACAACCCTTGCAAAACCCTTTCACGTATGCGGCTCGCGCTGATTTCCATCACGTAGGTAGAAGTCATTCCTTTTTGAAGAGCTGCGCAAATCTCTGGATCTCCTTCCCAAATAATAGGTTGTTCTGAAGCATAACGACGGCAGATAAGAGGTGTAGCTAGCGTAAGGATCTCTTTAGCCTCCTTCCAATGAACAAAGCTGAAGGCCGTGTCTTCACCCATAATTAAGTAAAATTTACTTGGATATGCCTCTTTTTTCTCCTCCTTGATAATTTCATGTAAAGTATCAATAGTATAAGAGGGCCCGGGACGCTCCAACTCATAAGGAATGATGCCAAAACAGGGAAGTTCCTGCAGAGCAATTTCTAGCATTTTAAGACGGTGATAAGCCAAAGTAGGTTCCGCGCCTAGCTTATCAGGATTGACTAACGCTGGGCAAAACCATATTTCATCGAGTTGATGGGCTTCCATAATTTCTATAGCAGTATTTAAATGCCCAAAATGGATAGGATCAAAAGTACCACCATATATTCCTACATGCTTATGAATACGCATTAAAGCTTACATCCAATGTATAATTTTTCAATATTAAAAGAGCTAAAGGTTTCCCTTTACTAGCGTTTTGGTTCTTATAGTATGCTTATGAGCTTCGTAGAGAAATAAATTTGATCTCCCTGCCTAGTTTTACATAGACAAGTGTACTCACGCTCTAGAAAAGTATAAAAGCATGCCTTTTCCCATCAAACTTTTTTAATATAACTATTAACATACGATAACAAATTTTAAAATTATTTTATTTTTCATAATAAAAAACATGTTATCTTACCCTCTTGGGGGAGCACTAAAGCACTAAATCATTTTGATGTTATTAAAAGTCATAAAGGTCCTTTAGCTGTGCTGTAAGCATATTAGCGTAGCTGCTAAACACTCTTTATTGCTATTAGAGAGTCTACCTACTTACCCAAAATGCTTCACTTTGGGCTTTTTACTTTTTTACTCACCCTCATTAAGTCAATCGCTATATTTTTACTTAAAAACATGAGGGTAAGGTGAATAAAAGTTAATTTAAATAATTGGCCATTGATTTTGACGACAAATAGCTTTCAAGCGTCGATCCGGGTTAACACCCACGGCATTTCCTACGGCGTAAAGAAGGGGCAAATCTAAATAGCTATCGGTATAAGCTGTCACATTATCTTTAACGATTTGTAATTCATTTAAGAGCAGCTCTAGAGCTTGAGCTTTTTGAGGACCTTCCATCACCTGGGTAATATGAGTGAAATCTTCTTGGTCGTTTTTTTGATAAATCGTAGAGCTCCATCTATCAACGCCTAGTCTCAGCGCCACTTTTTCCACTAAAAAGTTTGGCGAACTAGAAAATATGGCAGTATACGATCCTTCATTTTTAGCTTCTAATAGTTTTGAAAAGACGGGATGATAGATAAGCTTATCCAGTTGCTGGGATAAAAATTTGGTAGCATGCTCATTAACAAGGGCCACGGAAAGGCCACAAAAAAAGCATTGAAAAGTAGATTCATGCAAGTTTTTTAGGCTAATCAGTCCAAGCTTGAACCTTAAATAGAGGAAAGATAGGCGCATCATTCGGTAAAAAGGAAGGATTTTTTTCCGAAAAAGATAGATGCCAAAAGAGAGACTACAATTTTTGCGAAGAAGTGTATGGTCGAGATCAAAAACAACTAAGCTATTTTTTCTTTTGGAATTGTACAATTTTGTTTTCAATTTCTTGAATGCCTTGGTTGATTTTTTCTAAGCGCTCTTTTTCAGACTTTATCAACTCGTTATTATTCATGGCTTTCTCAAAATCTAAACCTGAAACTCCTCCCGCTTTGCGCAAAGACTCTAGCTGGACTTTTATCGCTTGTCTACGTTCTTTTCTTTGTTTTAAAACCTCGCGAAGTTGCTCAATAGATTGACGATCATCCTCGGACAAGGAAAGTAAAGCTTGTTCCTCTTTATCTGAAAGAACATCGGTGATTAAGCTACGTAAGGATTTATAAAGGCGCTCTATCTCTTGCTTTTCAAATTTATTAAAGGAAGAGCTTTGTATTTTCTGAGCAAGCTCATCTCTAGCTGCAGCTAACTCTTGAGCTTCTAAAGAGCGAGCATTATTGCCAAGCTGCTCGATTTCATTTTTTACTTCTTCTATTTTAGCTTTACGTTGCTTTTCTTTTTCTTGCTCATGTTGAAGGCGCACTTGCTCTTGTGCTTTCTGTTTTTCTAAAATCTGATCCTTTACGGCAAACATTTCGCTTCTTAGAACTTTGATTTCATCTCTTCCCAGTTCAACATTTCTCATGAATTTAGAAATCTCATCTAAATGCTTATTCGCTTGATCATCCGATAATTCTGAAGATTCATATTGCTTTTTAAGCTCATGTATTTTGGCTTGAACGGTATAAAAATTTTGCTTAAAAGTAGCTTTTAGCTGGGCACGTTCTTTTTTGCGCTCTTTTTCGGCTAATTTGATTTTATCCCAGCATTCGCTAAGACGCATTCTCGTGTGGGTAAAGGCATGCGTGTTAAGAGTTAAAACCTTAGCAATGCCTTGTAAGTCTTTAATTTCTTCTCTTAACGCAAACAAAGAGTCATCAAAGTTACCTTTAAAGCTACCTCCAATAAATGCTTCCACATCATCGCTAAATGTTTGACTCACCTCTTTGATAAGCTCTTTCCTTAAAGGAAAAACTTGATCGCCTATTTCAGAGAGCCTTTGGAAAAACTTATTTTTTTGTCTTACACGCATGTCCGTTTTAATAAGTTCTTTGCGTAAAGCATTCACACGGGAAGCTTGAACATTAAGCAAATTAAGTCTTTTTTGAGTGTCTTGATAAAATAGGGCTTTGGCAGAAAGCCTTGTGGGGATAGGACCTAAGTCAGGATTGGCAATTTTAGCTACTTGCTCTTCAAACAGCTTTATATCGTTTTCTAAAGCTACGATGGCTATTTCAATTTGTTCGGCTGCAAAAGAGCTTTGTTCATCCAACATTTCTTTTAGACGGCGGGCCTCTTTGGAAAGCTCGCTATATTTTGTCCATAATTGAGTACGCACAAGGGGAGGGAGGTTTTCTTTAAAGAGTTGCAAGCAAATATTGCGCACTTCCCAAAAGGCTTTAAAATGTGGAGCTCCACTTTGTGCTAAAGAGCTTTCCATAAAATCTAAAGCATATTTAACCTTAGCGTCTACTTGAAGTAAATTTTCCATCTCTTGCATAAACTCATCGAGATGAGGATTATGCTTTTTTTCGACTACAGGCTCTTCACTAATTTCTTGCTCTGCTCCTTCTAAAGAAGGGGTTGTTAAGCTTAGCTCTTCGCCTTCTGAATTAATCGAGGATAGGAATTTCTCATCTTGATGAGGTGTCGTTTCTTGTATATTTTGATTTTTACTTTCTAAGTCGCTCATGGAAATTCTTAAAGATATATGTTTAATGGAATTTTAGAGCAAAATCATAGCTGATTTACCCTTTTCGGTAAAGCTCTTTAAAAAACAATAATAATTAGCAGCTGTCGATATCTTTAGAAATAAGGTCGGCAATCATTTCCGTGTCATAAAGGTCCATATCAATCCAGTTAAACAAAGGTTCTTTGCCAAACCAGGTATGCTGACGTTTGGCATAGTTTCTAGAAGCTCGTTTAAATGTCTCGACAAACTGAAGATAATCCTCGGGCCTTCTGTCGGTTGCTAAATAAGCAATCGCTTGCTTATAGCCTATCGCTTGGGCTGCAGAGGAGTTAGCTAAGAGACCTTTTTTTAACAAACCTTGGACCTCTTCTAGCAAACCTTCTTCAATCATTTGATCACAACGGTTTTCAATGCGATGATATAAATGAGGCCTAGGTCGAAATAAAAACCAGCACCGAAAGTCATAATTTTGAGCCTTATGGCGCCCCTTCCACGAAAGCTTACTAACTTTTTCTCCAGTTAAAGTAATGATTTCCAAAGCACGCACAATTTTTTGCTTATCATTCTTTGTAATCCCACTGGCGTAATGGGGATCTAGCTGCTGAAGACGAGCATATAAGACCTCGGGGCCTAGCCTATCATATTCTTCTTCTAAAGCTTTTCTAATTTCAGGAATAGAGGGAGGCCCTAGAGGAGGTCCATAGAGTAAAGAATGAATATAAAAGCCTGCCCCTCCTACTACAATAGGCACCTTGTCTCTATTGTGTATACGCTGGAAGGCTTGACGCGCTTCATAGCAAAAATCTACAACATTGAAAGAATCTGCTAAATGGCAAATATCGATGAGGTGATGAGAAATCTGTTGTCTTTCTTCAAGTGTAGGCTTAGCTGTACCAATATCCATTCCTTTGTAGACTTGCATGGAGTCAGCTGAAACGATTTCTCCATGGATCTTTCTTGCCAGCTGGAGAGCAAAATGAGACTTGCCGCAGCCAGTAGGACCGGCAATGATGATCACGCGCTTTTTATTTTGAGGAAGGGCAGTAGGGAGCTGCTTTTGAGCTTCGATAGCAAAATTTATAAAAATTTGTTCTATTTCTTCTTTTTCTAATGTTCCACTGGCCACTGTCAACTACCTAAACTTGGTCAAAGCATTGTTTATTTAAATTTAACCATTTATTATTCAAGGCCTTAATTTTTAACATATCTTTCAAATGGTAAGATCAAGCATAAAGAGACCTGTTAGATAATTCTTTGCTCTGATTGTAAAAGCTAAGAAAAGCTCTCATGATATTTGAAAAAGATAGCTAGCTCCTTTCAAAATCCTCTCATCTTGTTAGTTATTTAATTATTTTTTTTATTTTCCCCGCAAGTAGCACTTACAGCTCTTTTCAATTTTATACCTACCTGCTTAAAGTTATTCTCCCTCTTAAATTCAATCATCTATTCACTTCAAAGAACATCAAAAAAACTTTCTGAAATGTGATTATTAGCCTTTTAAGAGGATCATATTTTGCTTTTTTTATAGAAAGTAATGATTAAAAGCTGCAAGCGCTCGTCTTCTTAAACGCTCTCCCTTTTATGCCCCCTTTCTCAAAGCTAAGCTTTTTTCTGCAGGTATGCTTTATTAGCACTTTTAATTCTTTGTTTTAACAATCTATATCTTGCATTTGCAGATGGTCTTTCATAAAAGCAAAAGCTGAAAAGTCTGCTGCTTCTATATAACTTTCTTTTCGGTTCCTTTAGGGCCCAGCCCTTAACCGCAGGCTCTTTGCTGTTACTTCCTTACCAGCATCAAAGATTCAAGTTATAAAGCAGTAAAAAAATCTGTTAAAAGCCTGATAGCTGGTATTTGATGAAACTTAAAGTAAGGCTAAAATCCCAAAAAGATTAAAGATAAATCACTTTATTTGCTGCTTATATGTCTAGGCTTTAAGCATTTATTTAAGCACACTTGCTGGCAATGAAGTTATCTAAAAAAAGATTAAGTAAAAAAAGCAAGCTATTCTCAATATTTAATGCTTAACAGGATTACTCAATAATTTCCACTCTAACGCGTCGTCCAAGCCGAGCACAAATCATCATGGATATTGTTCGTAAGGCTTTGATAGTATTTCCTTTCCTTCCTACAACTTTCCCAATATCATGAGGATTAACCCGTACTTCAACGATCATTCCTCGTTCCCCTTCATAGCAATTAACATTTACATCATTAGGGGCGTCTACTAAATTTTTTACGATATATTCAACAAATTCTTTCATAGCTCTACAAATGTTTATTATAGTTTTACAAGCTAGCATTTTTAGCATCAGGAAGAATTTAACTCAAGAAGTATCCCATTAAAGCTCTTTGCCTGCTTATCTGAAACGTACGATAAGATGAATCTGGAGCCTTATTTCTCACCTAATTAAAAAGCAATTAAACAATTTTTTAATTTCTCCCTATTTTATCAGAATTTTATCGAACGGCATGATAAAATAAACTGCTTTTTGAGCTCTCAACTACTTTCTCAACTGCTAAGACCTCTAAAGAGGAGAGCTTTTGATGTAGGCGAGCGCAGGAATACGTAAATCTACAATTAGAGGTTCCAACTTTAATAATTTTTCTGCCTCCCCTCCTTCCGCACCTTCGGCATGATAATTTAATAAGGGGCGTAATTGCAGATAATTGGCTAATTCTTGCCGATAATTGTCTACACTCAACCGCAATATATGAGAGGCTATCCCTTTGACAAGCTTTCCTGCTTGATCTGTTCTTTCCACCTGCTCATCAAGGATAGCTACAATTTGCCTTTTACCTTTGCTATCTGCAAAAGCCTGGGAGACATCAACACGAGTTAGATAAGAATATTCCGAGCAACAACAGGTTGAAAGCAGATCAATTAAATAAAGGGCAAGCTTGCATTTAATTTCGTGGATAGGTTTTCCCCAAATCAACGGGGAAGAATCTGTTATTCCCAAGTATATTTCTGGCAGTTTTTTAGGAGTAAAAAAAGGTTTAAAGGGAAAAGTAACACCCTCACGATCGATAACTGTGTTATGATAATCTAATAAATAAGCAAAAGGCTTTCTTAATTCATAATCCACATAAATAGTTCCTGGGAGGATTTTTTTTACATAGGCATGAGTAATCAAAGGAGAATCTAAAAGTTTTTGTTGAGCTGCTTGAGTATTAAAGCGAAAGATATTGGTTGGCTGATCAATCGATAGGTTAAGAAGCTCAGCAAGATACGCCGTTTTCAAAGGTTCTTTATCAGGAGTAGTTTGCGCAATAGCTACAATGTTATACTGCGGATTATATAGACGCTGTCTTTTTATATATTTATAATAAATTAAGCCTCCAGTAGCAGATCCGGAGATAGCTAGAGTAAAAAGCATAATCCATAAACAAGCTGTACGTATGGAAAGCTTTTCTTGTTTTTTTCTCATAAGAAATTTTAACCTAAAGGGATGAAGAGGGTAGAAGCACTCGGGCGGTGAGATACCTCCCCTCTTTTGACAAACATAAAATTCAGGACTATTTTTGCTAGCTTCTCACTCCGCCAGATCATAGCATTTTTTCTCACTTCCTGCAAAAGATGCTCTTGCATCAGGGATTAAATGAAAAGATGTAGTTAGGCATCCCTAAAAGGTTTAACGCTGCCTACATAAAATAGCATCTCTTCGTTTTCTTTCAAGCGCAAGTATAATTAAGCGATTGAATAGCTCCTCTCCGCCCACTCCATTCAGCTGGCATATCATAGGATAAAGACTAAGAGAAGTAAATCCAGGGATAGGGTTAATTTCGTTTAGCCAAAATTTTTCATTAGCATCCAGAAAAAAATCTACGCGTGCCATTCCTGTCCCCCCAACTGCTTGATAGGCAGCTGAAGCTAGCTCTATCCCCTCCTTATTTTTCTCGGGTGATAAAAAAGCTTGAGGAATGGTTTTCATACTGTTTGCCCCATATTTAGCCTCAAAATCATAAACATTACCTTGAGAAAACACTTCACCAGGAGGAAATACTTCAGCCTCTTCGTTACCTAACACTGCAAATTCTATTTCCCTAAAATTTGTAAGCCCTTCCTCTACGATTAATTTAAAGTCATAATGAAAGGCTTCTTGAATCGCTGAATATAAGCTATCAGCATGCGTGACTTTTTGTACGCCGATCGTTGATCCTAAATGCACAGGCTTTATAAAAAGCGGAAAATTTAATTTGTTTTGAATCGATTGAATAAGTGATGTACTATCTGTTCTCCACTTTTTATAGCTGATTTCTATAAAAGGCAAGGTAGCTATCTGATGTGCTTGCATAAGATGTTTGGTATGAGCTTTGTCCATAGCAATAGCCGCATAGACATGATCAGGGCCTATATAAGCTTTATCGAGAATTTCAAAAAAGCCTTGAATGGTTCCATCTTCGCCATAAGGCCCATGCAAAATAGGCACAAAGAGATCGCACTCCATCAATTGATTAAAAACACTTACCTCTATACAGGAGGTAGTTTTTGCAGCTGCTAGCTCCTGCATGCGCTCTTTAAGCGCCTGCATATTATTATCTTCTGCAAGCCACTGCCCCTGCTTTGTTATACCAAAATACTTAATCTCATAAAGCTCGGGTGAAACGTATTTGCAAATATGGCTAGCCGATAAGAATGCAACCTCATGCTCTACTGAGCGCCCTCCAAAAACCATCCCCACTTTGAGCTTGCGTGGCGCTCGTTGCCTGAATAGCTCGAGCAGCTCGTAAGAGAGCTTAGTAATATCGCCGGCTCCCATAGAAACAACAATATCATGTGGATGAACAAAATCCAAAAGTAAAGAGTCTAGATCTTGCCGCTGCACTGCATGAATTTTTTTTATGCCTTTAGTTTCTATTTCCTTGATAATTTCTATTGAAGAAACCCCCTCTATAGGTGCTTCGCCGGCAGCATATATCTCCGTGATAAATACCTCATCCGCATCATCGAAAACATCTTTGTATAGCCCCAAGCAATCTTGAGTACGGGTGTAGCGATGCGGTTGGAAAACAACAATCAGACGCCGCCCCCCTGCAGCTTGACGTATACCTTCTAGAGTGGCTTTTATTTCTGTCGGATGGTGAGCATAATCGTCAAGCATTAAAATGTGATGCTTCTCCCCCTTTTTTTCGCAGCGACGCTTAATACCACCGAATGAAAGAAAAGCTGCACGAATTCTATTTTCTGCAATCCCTAAGCTTAGAGCTAGGCCTAGCACGGCCGCAGCATTAAGAGCATTATGACGTCCTACCATAGGCAACTGAATAGACGAATAATGGCAACCCTTAAAATCTACATCAAAAGAGATATTCCATCCTTTTTGAGAAAAGTTGCTAACTTGTAGCTCACAATGGCTTCCAAATCCATAACAAACGCCCTTAGGCTTTAAAGCTAAAAGATGTTTATCATCCCCGCACCAAAAAAGATGCTCCGATGTTTCCACTTTGCTTAGAAATTGGCTAAAAGCCTTAATTAAATTCTCTATCTTGCCAAAGTAATTAAGATGATCGGCATCAATATTAGTGATAATACCTCCATAAGAATGATACTTAAGAAAGGTGCCATCACTTTCATCAGCTTCGGCTATAAAATACTTCCCTTCCCCATGCCCAGCATTTGAATTAAAAGAAGAAAGCATTCCTCCCACCGCATAGGAAGGATCCAAGCCAGCTTGCATGATTACCCAGGTTAAAAGAGCTGAGGTCGTAGTCTTACCATGCGTTCCTGCCACCGTTAAAGCTTTCTGCTCCTGCATTAAGTATAAGAGCAAGTCAGAACGATGAAGCATTAAACACCCCTGCTGTAAAGCAGCATAATATTCTGGATTACCAGCTTTAATATCTGAGCTGTAAATGACAGCGGCATGAGCAGGAACTTGATGAGCCGCATGGCCGATAAATATTTTAGCTCCATTTTTCGACAATTCTTCCGTTACATAGTTGGCTTGCATATCGCTGCCTGTTACAACCATCTTCTTTTTTAAAAGAACACGTGCTAAGCCGCTCATGCCGATGCCACCAATGCCAATAAAATGAAAGTGCTTTACCTCTGAAATCATACGTGGAGCGCCTCCAAAATAAGCGTATAAAACTCTTTAGGTCGGTGGTGGATCTTGTAATTTTGCATCGCTTGGCTCATTTTTTTCCGTTTTTCTAGGGTAAAAGATTCTATTTTACCCGCTAAATGAAAAGCATTTAATTCCTTTTCTTGGCACCTTAAAGCTCCCCCTACTTTTTCTACTAGAAAAGCCGCATTTTTTTCCTGATGGTTATCGGTAGCATAAGGATAAGGAATTAATATCCCGGGCACCTCAAATTCCATCTGCTCAGCAATGCTACCCGCGCCTGCACGAGTAATGGAGATATCTGCCGCCTGCCATGATAGCTCCATGTGTGACTCAAAAGGTTTGACACAAGCCTTGATGCCTGCTTTTCGATATTCTTCCCCTAAAAATTGGGAACTAGAAGCATCGCCTGTTAAATGAATAATCTGCCATTGCTCTTTAGCATGCTTTAAATGCTTGATCAAAGCTTCGCTAACCAAATTATTCAGATTTAAAGCTCCTTGTGAGCCTCCAAAAGCTAAAATAGTATCTCGCTCTTTCTCTAGCCCAAAAAATTCACGTGCTTTAGAGAAAGAACTATCTTCCTTATAATATTCGGGACGTAATGGCATGCCAACTTCATAAGTTTTTCCCACTAAAAGACCTGCCGTATCAGGAAAATGGATGCCTACAAAGGAAGCATACTTTGCCAAACAACGATTAACTTTTCCGGGAACACTATTAGCTTCATGAAGGATAAAAGGAATTTCTTTAGCTTTTGCAGCTAGAAGCATAGGCAAGGTATAATAGCTCCCAAATCCTACTACCATATCAGGGCGGTATTCGTTAATAATTTTGCAGCTTTGCTTTATACCCTTTAAAATCTTGTAGGAAGCTTTTAAAGTCTCCCAAGGAGATTTATTTGTAAAAGTAGCGCAAGAGATCGCCTGGTAGCGGAAGAGATCTTTATCAAAATAGGGGTTAATATCAAGATTTCCGCCTACATACAAAAGTTCAAGAGAGCCATCTGCTGCCATAAGCTGCTTGCCTAGAGCAATAGCAGGATAAATATGGCCTCCTGTACCCCCTGCAGTAATAATAATTTTTTTACCCATCTTCCGCTCCTGCCATTAAAGGTGTCTACTATTACAAAAGTGGGATTTCTAATTCCAGCGAATGATAAAATATCTGCTCCTAAAAAGAGGAATGGTTTTAAATAGATAAAAACAGAGGCGTTTTCATCTATATGTTGACCCCTCAGCAACACACCTTATTTAAAATAATAAATACATTTCTTTTTAAAGACAAAGAATGGCTAAACATTCTCCTACTTCCCTTAAATTAAAAAAATTCAGTGAAAAGCAAGATTGCAAAAATTCATGCCAAGAAATAAATCATTCATACTAAATAGCACCTGCTTAAAAATTATGCCAAAAAATTAAAATAGTTGCTTTTTTAAGTTTATTTTTATATGAAAGGTAAAATTATTTTTTACAACCTCTTGAAAATATATGGAATGGATGTAAAAGGTCATAACTAGCTCTTCCTACGCATTGAAATACAAGCCAACCTAAAAGAAGGATAAACGAATGATTCCAGAGGAACTACCCAGGTCTACTATATTTTCCGCCGAAAACAACTGCTCTCCTCCAGCAAAGAAAGACACTTTTGACCCTTCTAGTCCCTTGGTTACTCTACCTTTAAAAATTTTCAAACAGATTTTTCATTTCTTTAGCAATTTAAGTGAAGGCGAATTAAGAAAAATCCTTGATGCAAGAAGCTGTGCCCGTGTGTTTAAACAACACATGCCTAATAATGTCAAATTTTTGCAGCTCTATCAACCCCAGAAGCTACAATTTTATTTTGACAAGCTTTCAAGTCATTTAAATCACAACCCTTTTTCGATTGATAGTAGTCATAATCTTTTATCGGCAGATAGGCTAGAAGAAAATTACACTCACGCTTTAAAACTTGCTATCCAAAAAGAAGATCCTATCCAGATAAGATTATGTATAGAAAAACTAGGCGATATCTATTTAATAAAAGGAACGCAGCAAACGCTCCTTCAAGCTGCAGGGCTATATAATTATGCCCTACATAATGCCTCTTTAGACGAGCAAGCAAGTATTAAAGAAATGTTATCAAAAGTCAGAATTTTGCTTATTAAGGCTTGCAGAGGAGAAGCTGTAGATATTCCTACAACCAAAAAGCAATTTGAAAATAATCGCAGAGAATTAAAAAAGTTTAGAGAAGAAATAGAAGAGAAAATCCAAGCTTTCGGCTCAGATCCTTCACCAGAGGAAGTCAGAGAGCTTTACAGCGAGATTGCCCAGTGGATAAAAACTTTCTTTAAACATCTTGTAGATCAAGCTCAAGAGGTTTTAGGACCTTCGCCTTGTGAATATGCAATGATAGGGTTTGGTTCACTTGCTAGGGAAGAGATGACACCTTACTCAGATTTAGAGTTTGGCATTCTTATACAAGAAGACACTTTAGGAAATAGAGATTATTTCAGACGCCTAACAAATCTTCTTCACTTAGAAGTGATTAATCTAGGCGAAACGATTCTACCTGCTTTAAATATTCCTTGCTTAAAAGGCATAGATTTTTTTGATAGTGTTACGCCAAGAGGTTTTGCCTTTGATGGTGAAGGAGCGGAAGGAAAAGGCTGTAAAACTCCTTTTGGCAATCGCCAAACATTTGAGCTTATCCAAACTCCTGAAAAAATGGCTCAATATATCTCTAAAAATGAAGAAGACCATTGGTGGCATGTCAAAGAACGTCATCTACCTATGGAGCTTCTAACCTTTACTCACCTGCTAGGCAACATTGAATTAACTAAAGCCTATAATGAAAAAATTCAAGAAATGCTTAATATACCTTATCAAGGAAGCCTTGATCTGCGCCAGTATTTAGCCAAGCAGCACCTAGTTCAAGAGGATATGAAAAATTTTGATCCAGATATCGATAACTTAAGAAAACAAGGAATGCTTTTCCAAGTTAAAAATGATTTTTATCGTTTTCCTCATTTAGCTTTGGATAGACTAGCCTTGCTTAAAAAAATAGAGGCTTCCGACACCTTTACTAGGATCGATAAATTAAATAAGATAGGGATTATAATGGAGGCCGCGAAAGATAAATTAAGGGATTGGATGAGTATAGCGCTATTTATGCGCCTTAAAACCTACTTTTATTATCAAGCGCAGCGTGAGATGATGAATCCACTCATAGGGCTCTTTGATTTTAATGATTCAAACTCTCTCAAGAAACAATTTGCTTTAGATCATAAAATTTCCGAAAAAGTGAAAAAAATTTATTGCATTTTTATTCCTTTTTATCAAGCCATTCGAAACTTCATAGCAGACCATGAAAATAACATTAGATTATTAGATTTAGAAGATAATTCGCCGAAAACCCAAGGAGATATAAATTTAAGACTTTTCCAGTTTGAGGAGGCAAAAAAATGTTACAGAGTAGCCAGAAAAGCAGATCCGCAAAACGCTAGCATATTCAATGCACTAGGGCTAATTAACCAAAAACAAGGAAATTTACCAAAAGCTGCTAAATATTTTGCACAAGCAATCGAAATTGTGATTAAGCATTATGGTGAAAATTATCCTAATCTATCCTCATACTATAACAATCGGGGCATACTCTACCAACATCAAGGCAATTTAGACAAGGCAGCTGAGTATGTTAATAAATCGCTTGAAATTGGCCGTAAATTTTTTGGAGAAAACCCTAATATGATAGCTACACGTTATGGCAATTTAGGGTTAATTTACCAAGAACAAGGAAACTTAGCTTTGGCGACTGAGTATACTAAAAAAGCTCTTGAACTTGATATTAAGCTTTTTGGTAAAAATCATCCTGAGGTAGCAATGGATCATAATAATTTAGGGATGATTTATAAAGATTGGGGGAAATTGCTGCTATCTGCTAAGCATCTTGATCAAGCTCTGAATATTAATATAAGATATTATAGCATATATCATCCTATAGTAGCAGAAAATTATAATTATTTAGGATTACTTCATCTAGAAGGGTGCAAGTTAACAAAAGCTAAAAAATATTTTAGCCTAGCGCTCGAAATTGCGAAAAAGTGTTATACTAAGAATCATCTTAGTATATCTACCTATTGCAACAGCTTAGGAATGTTTTACTATAAACAGAAGAGTTTTGAGCAAGCAGCTAAGTATTTCGAAAAGGCCCATGCAATCAATTTGGCGCTTTTTGGCAATAACCATCCAACTGTGGCAAAATCTTATAACGCTTTAGGGCTTTACTATCAAGAGCAGGGAAACTTTGGAAAAGCTGCCCATTATGTTAGCCAAGCGCTCAAAATCGATCGCGAACTTTTTGGTGAGTGTAATCCAGCTACCGCAAGGGGTCATAACAACCTAGGAATGATCTATTGCGATCAGGGTAAGTTTGAGGAAGCGTTTAAGCATGTCAATCGTGCTTTACTAATTGAAAGTAAGCTTTTTGGGTATAATCATCCTACTCTGGCAATTCGTTATTACAATTTGGGAAGAATTCATTATCATCAAGAGAAGTTAAAAGATGCCCATAAGCATGTCAATCAAGCGTTAAGGATTAACCGCGGGCTATATGGTGAGAATCACGCTCAGATTGCAAATAATTACCATCTCTTAGGACAAATCTACAAAGCTCAGAGAAATTTAAAGCAGGCGGCCAAGTACACTGGAAAGGCTCTACGAATTGCTCTTAAGCTTTTTGGGGGTAATCATCCAGATGTTGCACAAAATTATAATGATTTAGGATGGGTTTACTATGAGCAAGGAAATCTGAGGCAAGCGGTCGAATATATAAAAAAAGCCATTACTATCAATCTTAAGCTTTTTAGCAAACATCATCCTGATATAGCAATAGCCTACCGCAGCCTGGGGCAAATTTACATTAAACAAGGCAACCTAGAAAATGCAACTGAATATATTAAAAAAGCACTTGAAATCAATATTAGATGTTACGGCATAAAACATCCCAATGTGGCATTGTATTATGATGAGCTAGGGTCAATTTACCAAAAACAAGGAAATTTAGAGGAAGCAGCTATATTCATCAATCAAGCGCTCAAAATCAATATTAAGCTATTAGGTGAAGATAATCTCACTGTATTGCTTCTTTACCGCAAGCTGGCACAAATCTACCAAGCACAAGGAAATTCAAAAAAGGCAGCTGAATATGTAAAAAAAGCGCGAGTCATTAAGATTAAGCTATAGGGGAAAAATCACTCAAATGAGGCCTCACATGTGGTGAAATATTTTAAAATCACTTCTAACTCTACTACATTAGCTACCTACGAGTTTTGACCTTGACTAAAGCACGACAAATCTAAGCCATTATAGGGAATGAGACCTAATATCTTGCCTAGATTTAAAATTGCCTAGAAGTTGTTTATTGAAAATTATCAAGCTATCATATGAGAATTTATGTAAACCTATCATTACAAAGCAGGCAATCATAATGAATAATTATTACTCTATTGCCTAAGCCCATCTAAATTTTTAGAGCCATACACACAAAAAAATTTAGAAATTGTTTCCTTATCTCTTTTTATGGAAAGTAGAGCTATTATACGGTTTTAGACAGCTTTTTATGCAATCATTTACTCAACAAGATTGCATTTTTAATCGAAAAGAGACCGTGCAGAGAGACAACAACCTCTTAGAGTCTATAAACGTAGTATTTTCAAATCGCATTATTTTACTTTTCTCTTGAAAAGTATTATTCAAATGGTTAGGAAAGCTATAAGAAATGCTAATCACCTGCAGCGATGCAGGTAACCTTAAAAGAAGACCAAATAAATGAATTTAGAAAGCCCTTCCATTACCCCTTTCATATTTACAGCATTTAGGGAATTAGTATTAGCAAAGCAGGGGCTAATGTTAGGCCCCTATACAGAAATTAGCTTAAAGATTTTCAAGAAACTAGGACAACAAGATTTATCTAACGCACGAGGCGTTAGTAAAGAATGGAAGCAACTAATTGAACAAACTAAGGAGTGGAAAGAGCTTTATTCAAGAAAAATTGAACATAACGTACTTAATGAAAGTCAAAACACATGCGATAAACCATCTATTTTAAGCGCTTCTCCTAGTCAATGGGATCCCCATCAAATAGCCAAATCCTTGTGGCACAACCCTACCGCTATCATTGATGACTCAATCGTAGCCAAAGTAAATGCTGCTGCCGACTATTTGGGTAAAGAAGGCTTTAAATTAAAAGGGGTGCCAAGTGACGGCGACTGCTTTTTTAGCGCTTTTTTAGCAAGTTACGGACAACTTGCTAGGAAAATACCTTTGCTAGATGAGAGTTCTGACAAAGTTTTTTATTTGAGGCAAGTACTCTCAGACATGGTTAAATACAAGAACAATGAAAGAGCTGAAAAAATAAAAGAAAAAAGGACTTGGATAAATGGATTGGGCGAAGGAGACCTATTAGCTACCGCTTTATTTATTCCTATAAGATTAATAATAGTTAACGAAGAGCAGCTGGCTTGCGGTATTCATGATAGGCTAATTTTTCCTAAAGCAAGCTCACCTATTGAAGATAATTCCCAAGAATGGAAAATAATTCCTGAAGAAGAAAAGCTAGAAGAATATATCCTTATTGTCGATCTAGGTGGCCATTTTGCCTATGCTCAAAAGCCTTTAAAGCAAGATAAATCTTTTCTTTCAAAGTCGATATCCGCCTCTAATGTTCTTTTTTCTAGTTCTCTAGCAATGAATGCATTAAAAAGCCCCGTAGAAACATTGGAAAGTCAGGAGCTTCTACCAGGCGAGAAGATAAAAGAATTAGAACAAACCTATACTTTAGCTTTACAAATTGCTGTCCAAGAGAAAGATCCCATTCAAGAAAACTTTTGCATAGAAGAATTAGGTGACATTTATCTAAGAAAGCAAACGCCGGAAACGCTCCTACAAGCGGCAGGCCTTTATAATTATGCCTTACGCCTAGCTCCTCCACAACGGCAAAAAATTCTTAAGGATAAGCTCTGTCAAGTTCAAAACTTACTCGTTAGAGAATGTAAAGGTAAAGCTTTTAATTTTACGATAATGAAGAAACACTTTGAACACAATCGCAACAAATTAAAAAAATTTAGAGAAAAAATAGAGAAGAAAATTCAAACTTTGCCAGAGAACCCTTCTTCCCAAGAGGTAAGAGAGCTTTATCATGAGATAGCTCATGAGATAAAGTTGTTCTTCGGACAGCTTGTAATACAAGCCATACATCAATTAGATACTGAGCCTTGTGAGTATGCCATGATAGGCTTTGGCTCTCTAACTAGGGAAGAAATGACCCCTTATTCTGACTTAGAATTTGGCATTCTTATACAAAAAGATACTCCTGTAAACAGGAAGTACTTTAGAAATCTGACAAATTTACTTCACTTACAGGTTATCAATTTAGGGGAAACTATTCTTCCTGCTTTGAATATCCCTTGCTTAAAAGCAATAGGCTTTTTCGATGACATTACGCCACGGGGCTTTGCCTTTGACGGAGCAGGAGTAGAAGGAAAAGGCTGTAAAACTCCTTTGGGCAACGGTAAAACATTCGAACTTATTCAAACTCCTGGACAGATGGCTCAATATGTGGGTAAAGATGAAAAAGGTCGGTGGTGGCATGAAAAAGAGCCTCATCTTCCTATGGAGTTGCTAAACTTTACGCATTTGTTAGGCAATTTAGATCTAACCAAGCAATATGAGGAAAAAGTTCAAAAAAGACTTAAGATTTCTTATCAAGGAAGCCTTGATCTGCGCCAGTATTTAGCCAGGCAACATCTTGTGCTAGCTGATATGATAGCTTTTAATCCAGGAATGGGTGATTTAAGCAAGCGCGGTATGCTCTTCCAAGTTAAAAATGATTTTTATCGCTTTCCTCATTTGGCTTTAGATCGGCTAGCCCTTCTTAAAAATGTAAGGGCATCTGATACTTTTACTAGGATTGATAAACTAAACGAGCTAGGGGTTATAACAGAGGATGCAGCTGGCAAGTTAAAAGATTGGATGAGTATAGCATTATTTATGCGTCTTAAGACTTATTCTCATTATCAGGCCCAAAAAGAGACAATGAATCCTCTGCTTAAACCTTTTAGCTTTGAGGATCCAGCTCTTATTGAAAAACAATTTGCTTTAGATCATCAAGCCTTAAAAGAGATAAAAAAAATCTACTACATCTTTATTCCTTTCTATCAATCTATTCACCAATTCTTAGCCGGCAATGAAGAACAACTCAAATCTTCTAAATTGGAGGATAAATCACTAGAGACGAAAGGGCACATATATCAGAGGCTTTTTCGACATGAGGAAGCAAAAAAACTGTATCTTCGAGCAAAAAAAGAAGATCCGCAAAATGCCAGGGTTTTAAATGCTCTTGGAATTATTTACTACGAGCAAGGCGATTTAGCTAAGGCGATAGAGTATGCCAACAAAGCTCTCATTTTTAATCTTAAGCTTTATGGTGAAAATCACCCCACCGTAGCAAGAGATTATCACAACATAGGAATGATTTGCCTCGATCAAGGCAATTTAGACAAAGCGGCAGAGTATAGCAAAAAAGCGCTCAACATTGATTTTAAGCTGTATGGCAAGAATCACTTCATAATAGCAAACGATTACAATAGCATAGGACAAATCTATCACGCTCAAGGTATTTTAACTAAAGCGACAGAGTATAGTAACCAGGCGCTTGTCGTTAACCTTAAGCTGTATGGTGAAAATCATCCTATGGTGGCTACTATATACAACAACCTAGGGGTAATATATAAAGAACAGGGCAATTTAGAACAGGCGGTTGATTACGGCCATAAATCCTTGGCGATTGACATTAGACTTTATGGAGAAAATCATCCCAAAGTGATGAGGGATTATAGCAACCTAGGACAAATCTATCAAGAACGGGGCAACTTAGATAAAGCGGGAGGGTATACTCATAAAGCTCTCTCTCTTAGTCTTAAGCTTTATCATGAAAACCATCCCGACATAGCAAAAAATTACAACAACTTAGGACTAATTTACAAAGACCAAGGTAATTTAGACAAAGCGACAGAGTATAGCACCAAAGCGCTTAGCATAGACCTTAAGCTGTATGGTGAAAATCATCCCGCCGTGGCGAGAGATTATAACAACCTAGGAGCAATATACAAAGAACAGAGCAATTTAGATAAAGCGATAAAGTATAGCGCCAAGGCCCTTTACATTAACCTTAAGTTGCATGGTGAAAATCATCCTAAGATAGCAGAACATTACGGTAACCTGGGAGTGATCTACCATACTCAAGGCAATTTAGATAAAGCGATAGAGTATAGCACCAAGGCCCTTTACATTAACCTTAAGTTGCATGGTGAAAATCATCCCATAGTGGCGAAAGATTATTACAACCTAGGATTAATCTACCAAGCTCAAGGCAATTTAGACAAAGCGATAGACTATAGCGCCAAAGCGCTTAGCATAGACCTTAAGTTGTATGGTGAAAATCATCCCAAGATAGCAGAACATTACAGTGCCCTAGGAATAATCTACCAAGCTCAAGGCAATTTAAGTAAAGCGGCAGAATATAGCAAAAAAGCGCTTAGCATAGATCTTAAGCTATATAATGAAAATCATTCTTCCGTTGCACGAGATTACAACAATCTAGGGCAAATCTACAGGGAGCAAGGCAATTTAGATAAAGCCGCAGAGTATGGCGCTAAAGCGCTTAGCATAGACCTTAAGCTGTATGGTGAAAATCATTCTACCATTGCACGAGATTACAATAACCTAGGAATAATCTATCAAGACCAACGCAATTTAGACAAAGCGGTAGAGTTTAGCACTAAAGCGCTTATCATTAGTATTAAGCTTTCTGGTGAAAATCAACCTACAGTAGCAATTCTTTACAGCAATTTGGGAATGATTTACAAAGATCAAGGTAATTTAGACAAAGCGACAGATTATGCTAATAGCGGGCTTGCCATTAACCTTGAACTTTTTGGTAGAAACCATCCAGAGGTGGCAAAAGATTATAGTAACTTAGGAGAAATCTACCACGCCCAAGGCAAATTTGACAAAGCGATAGAGTATAGCAAAAAAGCGCTTGCCATTAATCTTAAATTTTTTGGGGAAAATCACCCCACATTAGCTACTCTATATAACAACCTAGGGCAAATCTATAAAGACCAAGGCAAGTTAGACAAAGGGGCTGAGTATGCTGCCAAAGCCCTCGTGATTGATCTTCAGCTTTTTGGTGAAAGTCATCCCAAAGTGGCAAGAGATTACGGTAACTTAGGACAAATCTATAGAGAGCAAGGAAAACTAGCTAAAGCGACTGAGTATGCTAATAAAGCACTAGCCATTAATCTTAAACATTATGGCGAAAATCACTCCATGATAGCAATTTGTTTCAGCAACCTAGGACAAATCTATCAAGAACAAGGCAAGTTAGGGCAGGCAACTGAGCATTTCAGCAAAGCTCTTACCATTAGCCGTAGGCTTTTGGGTGAAAATCATCCTACAGTTGCAAGTTGCTATAGAGAGTTAGGAACAATCTACCAAGCTCAAGGCAATTTAGAAGAGGCGATGGAGAATCTCAATAAAGCTCTCGCCATTAATTGTAAACTTTTTGGCAAAAATCATCCTATAGTAGCAAGCGGTTACAGCAACCTAGGAATGATTTACCAAGCGCACGGTAATTTAGATAAAGCGGCGGAGTATAGCAACAAAGCGCTTACCCTTGATCTTAAGCTTTATGGAGAAAATCATCTTGCGGTGGCAAGAGATTATATTAACCTGGGAATGATCTATAAAGGCCAAGGAAGTTTAGAACTAGCGGCTGAGTATATCAGCAAATTTATCGATATCAATCTAAAGCTTTATGGTAGAGACCATCCTGATGTGATAAAGGGTTATAACACTCTGCAAGCAATTTACCAATCCCAAGAAAATTTAAGAGTAGCAGCCCTAGATATGTTAAATGAACGTGCTATGTTAACCTCATGCTTGAAAAAACAAATCAATCAAATGGGGCTTCACATGTTGTGAAATATTTAAAATAATCTCTAACCCGAGATTATTAGTCACTAATAAGCTTCCCTCCTCTAGCTAAAGTAAGATAAATTTGAGTCTGTTGTTGGAAGACCTGGCGCTTTACCTAGAATTAAATTTCTCAGGAGAAGTTTAAATTATACGCTTTACAAAAATTTTGTCTGCATACCCAATCCTCTGAAAAATGTCCCTCTGCTTAACAAAAGGGATTTTATAAAGTATGTGACTGAATAAGGAGTATTCTAAATGCGTACTATAATCTTATAAATTCTACAAATGATAAAGATATTAATTTTAAAAAATTAGTATAAACTAAACTAAACACTTCTAGATTTTTAGAGCCCTACATTAGAAAACTTTAAAAAGAACTTGGCAACTTATTTTTATAGTAAAATAAAGTTATTATTTTTACTTTTTTCTTGAAAAGATATTATTTAAACGTTAGAAAAGCCATAAGCACTTCTAATCACCTGTAAAGATGTTGGTAGCCTTAAAAGGAGGCCAAATAAATGAATGTAGAAAGCCCTTCCATTACCCCTTTCATATTTACAGCATTTAGGGAATTAGTATTAGCAAAGCAGGGACTAATGTTAGGCCCCTATACAGAAATTAGCTTAAAGATTTTCAAGAAACTAGGACAACAAGATTTATCTAACGCACGAGGCGTTAGTAAAGAATGGAAGCAACTAATTGAACAAACTAAGGAGTGGAAAGAGCTTTATTCAAGAAAAATTGAACATAACGTACTTAATGAAAGTCAAAACACATGCGATAAACCATCTATTTTAAGCGCTTCTCCTAGTCAATGGGATCCCCATCAAATAGCCAAATCCTTGTGGCACAACCCTACCGCTATCATTGATGACTCAATCGTAGCCAAAGTAAATGCGGCTGCCGACTATCTGGGTAAAGAAGGCTTTAAATTAAAAGGGGTGCCAAGTGACGGCGACTGCTTTTTTAGCGCTTTTTTAGCAAGTTACGAACAACTTGCTAGGAAAATACCTTTGCTAGATGAGAGTTCTGACAAAGTTTTTTATTTGAGGCAAGTACTCTCAGACATGGTTAAATACAAGAACAATGAAAGAGCTGAAAAAATAAAAGAAAAAAGGACTTGGATAAGTGGATTGGGCGAAGGAGACCTATTAGCTACCGCTTTATTTATCCCTATAAGATTAATAACAGTTAACGAAGAGCAGCTGGCTTGCGGTATTCATGATAGGCTAATTTTTCCTAGAGCAAGTTTATCTATGGAGGATAATTCCCAAGAATGGAAAACCATTCCTGAGGAAGAAAAGTTAAAAGAATATGTTCTTATTGTCGATCTAGGTGGTCATTTCATTTATGCACAAAAACTTTTAGGACAAGATAAACCTCTTAAAGAAGATAATAAGTCAGATATAAGGAATAAAAGAAAAAGATTTTTAACAACAAAATATAACGTGGATAAAAATGATACATTTGACCCATCTAATCCTTTGGTTACTCTACCGTTAGAGATCTTCCAACAGATTTTTCATTCTTTTAATAGTTTAACTGAGCATGAACTAAGAAAAATTCTTGATGCAAGAAGGTGTGCTCGAGTATTTGCACAACAAATGCCTAATAACGTCAAATTTTTGCAGCTCTATCAACCTGAGAAGCTACAATCCTATCTTGATAAGCTTTCAAATTATTTAGATAAAACTCTCTTTTCTATCGGCGAGAACAATACATTTTTATCAGCAGATAAGCTAGAAGAGAATTACACACAAGCTTTAAAACTTGCTATTCAAAAAGAAGATCCTCTCCAGATAAGACTATGCATAGAAAAATTAGGTGATATTTATTCAATCAAAGGAACGACGCAAACCCTCCTTCAAGCTGCAGGACTTTATAATTACGCGCTGCATGATTTAACTTCAGACAAGCAAGCAATTATTAAAGAAAAGCTATCAAAAGTCGAAATTTTACTTAGCAAGTCTTGTCAAGGAGAACTTGTAAATATCCTTATAATCAAAAAGCAATTTGAAAATAATCGTGAAGGATTAAAAAAATTTAGGGATGAAATAGAAAAGAAAATTCAAACTCTCGGCTCGGATCCTTTGCCTGAGGAAGTCCGAAAGCTGTATGGTGAGATTGCTCAACAGATAAAAAACTTCTTTGGACACCTTGCAATACAAGTTTTTGACGTTTTAGGACTCCCACCCTGCGAATATGCCATGATAGGGTTTGGCTCTCTAGCTAGAGAAGAAATGACCCCCTACTCTGATTTAGAATTTGGCATCCTCATGCAAGAAGATACTCTAGTAAATAGAAAGTATTTTAAGTATTTTACAACCCTTCTTCATTTAAAAGTCATCAATTTAGGAGAGACTATCCTGCCTGCTTTAGATATTCCTTGCATAAGAAAAACTAATTTTTTCGATAGCGTTACACCCAGAGGTTTTGCTTTTGATGGGGAAGGAGTACAAGGTAAAGGCTGTAAAACCCCTTTTGGAAATCGCCAAACATTTGAACTTATTCAAACTCCTGAAAAGATGGCTCAATATATTGGCAAAGATGAAAAAGGCCAGTGGTGGCATGAGAAAGAGCCTCATCTTCCTATGGAATTGCTAACCTTTACTCATCTGCTAGGCAATCTTGAATTAACGAAGCAGTATAGTGAAAAACTTCAGAAAAAACTTGATATTCATTACCAAGAAAGCTTCTCCCTTCGACAGTACTTAGCCAAAAAGCACCTTGTGCCCGATGATATGAAAGCTTTTGATCCAGGAATGGGTGATCTAGAAAAGCAGGGTATGCTTTTTCAAGTTAAAAATGATTTTTACCGTTTTCCTCATTTAGCTTTGGACCGGCTCGCTCTTCTTAAAAATGTAGAGACATCTGACACGTTTACTAGGATTGACAGGCTAAAAGAGTTAGAAGTTATAACAGATGGCTTAGCTAAGAAGTTAAAAGATTGGATGAGCATGGCGTTATTTATGCGCCTTAAAACCTACTCTTATTATCAAGCGCAACAACATATGATGAATCCTTTGATTAAGCCATTTGGATTTGATAATCCAGCTCTCATCCAGAAGCAGCTTGCCTTAGATCAGGAAGTCCTAAAAAAAATAAAAAAGATTTATTGTATCTTCATTCCTTTCCATCAAGCTATTCAAGTATTCTTAGCCGGTCATGAAGACAGACTTAAGTCTTCTAATTTAGAAGAAAACTCACCTGAGACGCAGGGTAATATAGCCCGCAGGCTTTTTCAGCATAAAAAAGCAGAAGAATGGTATCTTCTAGCAGAAAACAATAACCCAAATAATGCTGAGGTTTTGGATGCCCTTGCGATCATTTATCTCGAGCAAGGTAAATTGCACAGGGCAGCAGAATATAGTAATAAAGCGATTAGCATCTATCTCAGGCTTTTTGGTGAAGACCATCCTAAGGTTGCAATCAGCTGCAACAACCTAGGAGCAATTTATCACCACCAAGGCAATTTAGACAGAACGGCCGAGTATAGCAACAAAGCACTTGCTATTACTCTTAAGCTTTTTGGTGAAAATCATCCTATAGTGGCAATTTGTTATAGCAATCTCGGGCAAATTTACCAAAATCAAGGCAATATAAAAAAAGCAACAGAATATAGCACTAAAGCTCTTAACATTAATCTTAAGCTTTTTGGTGAAAATCATCCTACAGTGGCAATTCGTTACTTCAACTTAGGGAAAATCTACCAAGACCTGGGTAGTTTAAACATGGCGGAAAAATATACCAATAAAGCGCTTGCCATTGACCTTAAAATTTATGGGGAAAATCATTTCTCCTTAGCGAGAGATTACAATAATCTAGCGCAAATTTACCAAGACCAAGGAAAGTTAGACAAAGCCCTGGACTATAGCACTAAAGCTCTCTATATTAGCCTTAAACTTTTTGGTAAAAATCATCCTGCAGCCGCTAACCTATACAATAACTTAGGGCAAATCTATAAAGAGCAAGGCAATTTAGATAAAGCGAAAGATTATAGCACCATAGCTCTTGGCATTAGCCTTGAGCTTTATGGTGAGAACCACCCTACCATATCTACTCTATATAACAACTTAGGAACAATCTACCTAGCCCCAGGAAATTTAGAACAGGCAGCAGAGTATGGCAAAAAAGCTCTTACCATCGACCTTCAGCTTTTTGGTGGAAATTATCCTACCATAGCAAGGAGTTATACCAATCTAGCACAAATCTACAGAAAGCAAGGAAAACTAGATGAAGCAGCAAAGTATGCCACCAAAGCACTCAATGTTAGCCTTAGGCTATATGGTGAAAATCATCCCACTTCGGCAATTCGTTATAGCAACCTAGGGCAAATCTATCAAGAACAAGGTGATTTAGAGAAAGCGACTGAGCATACCAACAAAGCTCTCGGCATTTGTCGTAGGCTCTTTGGCAAAAATCATTCCATGGTGGCAAGCTGTTTCAGCAAGTTAGCGGCAATCTACCAAGCCCAAGACGATTTGAACAAAGCCGCTAAGTATGCCAACAAAGCTCTCACCATTCAACTCAATCTCTTTGGCAATAATGATCCCAAGGTAGCAAGCTATTATAACAGCCTAGGAGCAATTTACAGAGAACAAGGCAATTTAGAAAAAGCGGCTGAGCATGTCCGCACAGCTCTTGCTATTAATTTTAAGCTTTTTGGTGAAAATCATCCTGAGGTAGCAAGCTGCTATAGCAACTTAGGGGCAATCTGCCAAGCCCAAGGCAATTTAGAAGAGGCGGCTGAGTATGTCAAAAAAGCTCTCGCTATTAATTTTAAGCTTTTTGGTGAGAATCATCCCGCCCTGGCAATTGATTACAATCTTCTAGGATTAATCTGCCAAGTCCAAGGCAATTTAGACAAAACAGCTGAGTATGCAAAAAAAGCCCTCGCCATTAACCTTAAGCTTTTTGGTGAAAATCATTCCACGGTGGCAATTCTGTACCACAACATAGGAATGATTTACCAAGAGCAAGACAATTTAGTACAGGGGGCAGAATACGCCAATAAAGCACTTGCAATTAATCTTAAAATTTTTGGTAAAGATTATTCTCATGTAGCTAAAGACTACAATCTTCTGGGAATAGTTTTCTATAAGCAAGGGAATTTGAAGAAAGCGGCTAACTATGCTCAGGAAGCTCTTAATATTAATCTTGAACTTTTTGGAGAAAATCATCCGCATATAGTGAACGATTACAGACTTCTAGGACTGATTTTCTATAATCAAGGTAATTTAGAAACAGCAATTAATTACGTTAACAAAGCTCTAGCCATTGACCTTAAGCTGTTTGGTAAAAATTACTCCGAGACGGTAATTGATTATAATAACCTAGGAGCAACCAACATAGATGAATGTGACCTAGACAAGGTCACTGTTTATGCTAACACTGCCCTCGCCATTAATCTTGACTTTTACGGTAAAAACCCCTCCTTAATGGCAATTCTTTACCATAACATGGGACAAATCTTGCAAGAGCAAGATAATTTAGAACTTGCTGTTGAGTATATCAACAAAGCTCTCGCTATTAATCTTAAGCTTTTTGGTGAAAACCATCCTACAGTGGCAATTTGTTACGACAACCTGGGACAAATCTTGCAAGGGCAGGATGATTTAAAACTTGCAGTTGCATATGTCAACAAAGCTCTCGTCATTAACCTTGAGCTTTTTGGTAAAAATCATCCTACAGTAGCTAACTCATACTATATCCTCGGACAGATTTACCAAATACAAAGGGATTTAGAAAAAGCAACTGAGTACGTCAACAAAGCTCTCGCTATTAACCTTAAGCTTTTTGGTGAAAATCATCCCTCAGTGGCAATCTGCTATAGTAACCTAGGGCAATTTCACTACGCCCAAGGTAATTTAGATAAAGCGGAAGAATATAGCGCTAAAGCGATTACCATTAGCATTAAGCTTTATGGAGAAGACCATCCCACGTTAGCTACTCTGTATAATAACTTAGGGCAAATCTATCAAGCTCAAGGTAATTTAGGTCAAACGGCTGAGTATGGCAACAAAGCTCTCACCCTTAGCCTTAAATTTTTTGGTGAAAATCATCCCATGGTGGCAATGTGGTACAATAATCTAGGATCAATCTACCAAGCTCAAGGCAATTTAGACAAAGCGGTAGAATATAGCAACAAAGCTCTTGTCCTTAACCTTAAACTTTCTGGTAAAAATCATTCCGCAGTGGCAATTTGTTACGACCACTTAGGAGCAATTTGCAAAGCTCAAGGCAATTTAGAACTAGCAGCTGAATATGCCAGTAAAGCTCTCGCCATTAATCTTAACCTTTTTGGGGAAGACCATCCTAATGTAATAAACGCTTATAATACCTTACATGAAATTTACCAATCACAAGAAGATTTAAGATTAGCAGCTCTGGAATTGTTAAATAAACGTGCTATGTTAACCTTAAGCCTGAAAAAGCAAATCACTCAAATAGGCCTTCATCTTTTGTGAAGTATTTAGGATAATTCCTAACCCTAAAATATTAGCTACCAAAGAGCTGCCCCCTTGGCTAAACCAAGGCAAATTTAAGGCTGCGTTGGGCAATAAGCCAGATACGACGCCCAGATTTAAAAAAGCTTGGATGGTAATTAAAAAAGTGCTACTCGAACTCAAATGTATATGAAGGTTATAAAAAATGCTAATCCCCTGCAGCGATGCAGGTAACCTTAAAAGGAGGCCAAATAAATGAATGTAGAAAGCTCTTTCATTACCCCTTTCATATTTACAGCATTTAGGGAATTAGTATTAGCAAAGCCTGGACTAAAGTTAGGCCCCTATACAGAAATTAGCTTAAAGATTTTCAAGAAACTAGGACAACAAGATTTATCTAACGCACGAGGTGTTAGTAAAGAATGGAAGCAACTAATTGAACAAACTGAAGAGTGGAAAGAGCTTTATTCAAGAAAAATTGAACATAACGTACTTAATGAAAGTCAAAACACATGCGATAAACCATCTGTTTTAAGCGCTTCTTCTAGTCAATGGGATCCCCCTCAAATAGCCAAATCCTTGTGGCATAACCCCTCTGCTATTATTGATGATTCAATCGTAGCCAAAGTAAATGCTGCTGCCGACTATCTGGGTAAAGAAGGCTTTAAATTAAAAGGTGTGCCAAGTGACGGTGACTGCTTTTTCAGCGCTTTTTTAGGAAGCTATAACTGCCTTTCTAGGAAAATACCTTTGCTAGATGGGAGCCCTGATAAAGTTTTTTATTTAAGGCAAGTGCTCTCAGACATGGTTAAACACACGAACAATGGAAGAGCTGAAAAAATAAAAGGAAAAAGGACTTGGATAAGTGGATTGGGCGAAGGAGACCTATTAGCTACCGCTTTATCTATCCCTATAAGATTAATAACAATTAACGAAGAGCAGCTGGCTTGCGGTATTCATGATAGGCTAATTTTTCCTAAAGCAAGCTCATCTACGGAAGATAATTCCCAAGAATGGAAAGCTATTTCTCCGGAAGAAAGACTTGAAGAATATATCCTTATTGTCGATCTAGGTGGCCATTTCATTTATGCACAAAAGCTTGTAGGGCAAGATAATCTTCTCTTTTTAAATCAAACAGCTTCCCCTACTGACCGTTTTAGCGAAAGCCGTTATCTTTATCCTCATGATAAAGCTAGCAAGGTAGCTAAAACAGGTGAAAATAAAAGATTTTTAACAACCAGACAAAATTTTAACAAGAGAGATAAAAATGATACATTTGACCCATCTAATCCTCTGGTTACTCTACCGTTAGAAATCTTTCAACAGATTTTTCATTCTTTTAGCAGTTTAACTGAAGGTGAATTAAAAAAAACACTTCATGCAAGAAGTTGTGCCCGCGTGTTTAAACAACACATGCCTAATAACGTCAAATTCTTGCAGCTTTATCAACCTGAGAAGCTACAATCCTATCTTGATAAGCTTTCAAATTATTTAGATAAAACTTTCTTTTCGAGGGATGGCAGTAATAATTTTTTATCTGTAGACAGGCTAGAAGAAGATTATACTCACGCTTTAAAACTTGCTATCCAAAAAGAAGATCCAACCCAGATAAGATTATGCATAGAAAAATTAGGTGATATCTATTTAATTAAAGGAACGCCTCAAAAGCTCCTTCAAGCTGCAGGGCTTTACAATTATGCCTTACATGATTCATCTTTAGACGAACAAAAAAATATTAAAGGAAAGTTATCAAAAGTGGAAGGATCGCTCATCAAGCTCTACGAAGGAAAACCTTTAGATCTTTCTATAATTAAAAAGCAATTTGAGGACAATCGTGGAGAATTAAAAAAATTTAGGGATGAAATAGAAGAGAAAATCCAAGCTCTCGGCGCAGATCCTTCCTCAGAGGAAGTCAAAAAGCTTTACAGTGAGATTGCCAATTGGATAAAAAATTTCTTTAGACATCTTGCAATACAAGTTTTTGATACTTTAAGGACTCCACCTTGCGAATATGCGATGATAGGGTTTGGTTCTCTAGCTAGAGAAGAGATGACCCCCTACTCCGATTTAGAGTTTGGTATTCTTATGCAAGAAGACACTCGAGAAAATAGAGAATATTTTAAGTGTTTTACAACCCTTCTTCATTTAAAAGTCATCAATTTAGGAGAAACTATCCTGCCTGCTTTAGATATTCCTTGTATAAAAAAGGCTAATTTCTTCGATAGCGTTACACCCCGAGGCTTTGCCTTCGATGGGGAAGGAGTACAAGGTAAAGGCTGTAAAACCCCTTTTGGGAACCGCCAAACATTTGAGCTTATTCAGACGCCTGAAAAGATGGTCCAATATATTGGCAAAGATGAAAAAGGCCGGTGGTGGCATGAAAAAGAGCCTCATCTTCCTATGGAATTGCTAACCTTTACTCATCTGCTAGGCAATCTTGAATTGACTCAGCAATATACTGAAAAACTTCAAGAAAAGCTTGCTATTTCTTGCCAGGAAGGCTTCTCACTTCGACAGTACTTAGCCAAGAAACACCTTGTACTAGATGATATGAAAACCTTTGATCCAGGAATTAGTGATGTAGGAAGATATGGTATGCTCTTCCAAGTTAAAAATGATTTTTACCGTTTTCCTCATTTGGCTTTAGATCGGCTAGCCCTTCTTAAAAATGTAAGGGCGTCTGACACTTTTACTAGGATTGATAAACTAAACATGCGGGGAGTAATAGCAGATGGTGCGGCTAATAAGTTAAAAGATTGGATGAGCATTGCGTTATTTATGCGCCTTAAAACCTACTCTCATTATCAAGCGCAACAACATATGATGAATCCTTTGATTAAGCCATTTGGATTTGACGATCCGGACCTTATTAAAAAGCAGTTTGCTTTAAATTATAAAGCCTTAAAAAAGGTAAGGAAGATTTATTGTATCTTTATTCCTTTTTATCAAGCTATGCAAGAATTCTTAGCAGGTCATGAGGACAGACTTAAATCTTCTAATTTAGAAGACAACTCACCTGAGACCCAAGGTCATATAGCCTGCAGGCTTTTCGAATATAAAAAAGCAGAAGAATGGTATCTTCTAGCAGAAAAAAATAATCCCCACAACGCAGAGGTTTTAAATGCCTTGGGAATCATTTATCTCATGCAAGGCAAGTTAGACAAGGCAGCAGATTATAACCTTAGAGCGCTTGATATTAATCTTGGCCGGTACAGAGAAAATCATCCAACGGTGGGAAGAAATTACAATAATCTGGGGCAAATCTTTAATGCTCAAGGTAATTTAGATAAAGCCGAAAAATATAGCAAAAAAGCGGTCATCATTAACCTTAAACATTTTGGAGAAATTCATAGCACAGTGGCAATAGGGTACGGGAATCTAGGGCAAATCTTTAAAGCTCAAGGTAATTTAGATAAAGCGATTGAATATAGTACCAAAGCGCTTGTCATTAACTGTGAGCTTTATGGGGAAAATCATTTCGAGACAGCAGTAACTTACAATATTCTAGGATTGATATACACAGACAAGAGCAATTTAGAAAAGGCGGCAGAATGTTGCGCCAAAGCGCTTGCTATCAACCTAAAACTTTATAGTGATAACCATTCCACTGTAGCAGAAGATTACATTAATCTAGGACAAATTTACTATTACCAAGATAAGTTCGAGAAGGCAGCAGAATATAGTACTAAAGCGCTTACAATTAATCTTAAGCTTTTTGGAGAAGATTATCCGACGGTGGCAATTTGTTACAGTAGTTTAGGACAAGTCTACAAAGCCCAAGGCAATATAGGCAAAGCAATAGAGCATAGCTGCAAAGCTCTTGCAATCTCTCTTAAGATATATGGTGAATATCACCAAAAGGTAGCAGTGGCTTATAGCAATCTGGGACAAATTTGCATAGATCAAGGCAACTTAGGCAAGGCGACTGAATATAGCCTCAAAGCCCTCGCGATTGCTCTTAAGCTTTTCGGTGAAAATCATCCTCTATCACTGAGAAATTACAATAATCTAGGAGTATTATACAAAGACCAAGGCGATTTGGACAAAGCGGCTGAATGTAGCAACAAAGCTCTTGCTATCTCTCTTAAGATGTATGGTGAAAATCATTCCAGCATATCTACTCTATACAATAACTTAGGAACAATATACAAAGAACAAGGAGATTTAGACAAAGCGGCTAGGCATATCGAAAAAGCGCTTACTATTGATCTTAAACTTTATGGTGAGAATCATTCTACCGTAGCGACACGTTACAGCAACATGGGACATATCTACAAAGACAAAGGTAATTTAGAAAGGGCGATAGAATATAGTGCCAAAGCACTTACCATTAATCTTAAGGTATTTGGCAAAAATTGTCCTCCTGTGGCAACTCATTACAGCAGCTTAGGAATGATGTATTTTGAGCAAGGCAATTTAGAAAAGGCAGCAGAATATTGCAATAAAGCGCTTACCATTAACATTTCACTTTTCGATGAAAATTATCCCAGAGTGGCAGTTTGTTATAGCAACTTAGGACAAATTTACAAAGAGCAGGGCAATTTAGACAAAGCGGCAGAGTATAGCTGCAAAGCGCTTGCCATTAACATTAAACTTTATTTGGAAGAGCATCCTACCATAGCTACCCTATATAACAATCTAGTAGAAATTTACCAAGCCCAAGGCAATTTAGACAAAGCGGCAGAGTATGCCACTAAAGCCCTTGCAATTAATCTTAAGCTTTTTGGTGAAAATCATCCTAGTGTAGCAAGAGGGTATAGAAACCGAGGGGTATTATATAAAGACCAAGGCAATTTAGAACAGGCGGTGGAGTATACCACCAAAGCCCTCGTTATTGACCTTAAGCTCTATAGTAACGATTGCCCCGTAGTAGAAAGAGATTACAATAATTTAGGACAAATCTACAAAGACAAAGGAAATTTAGAACAGGCGGTAGAGTATGCCTACAAAGCTCTCGCCATTGCTCTTAAGCTCTATGGTAATAATCATTCTATAGTGGCAAGAGATTACAATAATTTGGGACAAATCTACAAAGACAAAGGAAATTTAGAACAAGCGGCAGATTATACAAACAAAGCTCTTTCCATTTGTCTTAAGCTTTATGAGGAAAAGCATTCCTCAGTGGCAATTATTTACAACAATCTAGGGCAAATTTACCAAGATCAACGCAATTTAAGCAAAGCATTAGAATACAGCAGCGAAGGTCTAGCCATTAATATCAATTTTTTTGGTCTCAATCATCGTACAGTGGCCATCAATTACAGTAATATAGGATCAATTTACAAAGAGCAAGGCAATTTAGACAAGGCAATAGAATATAGCAAAAAAGCGCTTAACATTAACCTTAATCTTTTTGGTGAAAAGCATCCCTTGGTGCTAGGTGATTACAACAATCTAGGAACAATCTGCCAAGACCAAGGCAATTTAGACAAAGCAATAGAGTATATCACCAAGGCGCTTGCCATTGCCCTTAAACTTTATGTGGAATGTCATCCCACTACAGCTATTCTATATAATAATCTAGCATTAAACTGCCAGGCGCAAGGCAATTTACATAAAGCAGAAAAGCATGCAAAAAAAGCTCTAGCAATTACGCTTAAGCTTTGTGGAGAAAGCCATGCCAGCATACCTAATCTATATAATAATCTATTAGCAATCTACCAAGATCTAGGCAATTTGAGCAAAGCGACACGGTATGGCGCCAAAGCATTGGATATTACCCTTAAGCTTTATGGAGAAAATCATTCCATGGCATCCACTTGTTATAGCAATCTAGGGGTATTATATGAAGACCAAGGTAATTTAAAGCAAGCGACTGAGTATTTTAGCAAAGCCTTCACAATTGATCGTAACCTCTATACTGAAGATCATCCTATGTTAGCAAGGGATTACACTAATTTAGGACAAATCTGTAAAGATCAAGGCAATTTAGGCAAAGCGATTAAGTATACAAAAAAAGCACTTGCAATCAACTTAGGGCTTTTTGGTGAGAGCCATTTCTCAATAGCACTTGATTATAACAATCTGGGAAACATTTACAAGGATCAAGGTAATTTAGAACAGGCGGCTAAGTATGTCAATAAAGCTCTCGCTATTAATCTTAAGCTTTTCAACGAAAATCATCGCAGAGTAGCACGAAATTACAATAAGCTAGGACAAATATATCAAGCCCAAAACAGGTTAGAAAAAGCTGTTAAGTATAGCATTAAAGCACTTACCATTGATCTTAAGCTTTTTGGTGACAATCATCCTTTAGTGGCAATTGACTGCGACAACCTTGGAACAATCTATAAAGACCAAGGTAAGTTAGACAAGGGAGCGGAGTATGTCAACAAAGCTCTCACCATTAATCTTAAACTTTTTGGTGAAAATTATCCCTTAACGGCGATAAATTATGACAACTTAGGGCAAATCTACCAAAAACAAGGCATGTTTGATAAAGCAGCAGAGTATGTCAATAAAGCCCTCACCATTAATCTCCAGCTTTTTGGTGAAAATCATCCTGCACCGGCAATAAATTACAATAACTTAGGACAGATTTGCAAAGCCCAAGGCAATTTAAAACAGGCCGTAGAGTATAGCAATAAAGCGCTTGCCATTAACCTTAAGTTTTTTGGAGAAAATCATCCCTTGTCGGCAGTAAATTACGGCACCTTAGGACAAATCTACCAAAAACAAGGCAATTTAGATAAAGCAGCATGGTATGCCAACAAAGCTCTCGCTATTAACCTTAGGCTTTTTAGAAAAAAATATTGCGATATAGCAAAAAATTACAATTTTCTGAAAATAGTTTCCTACAAGAAAGGTAGCTTAGAACAAGTTGCTGGCCACACCAAAAAAGCTCTTGATATTAACCCAAAGCCTTTGGGCAAAAATGATCCCATCGGGGTTAGGGGTTACAGCACCCTGCAAGCAATCTACCAATCCCCAAAAAATCCAGAATTAGAGGCCTTGGACATGCTAAGCAATCGCTCGTTATTATCCTTAAGCCTTAAAAGGCAAATCACTCAAATGGGGCTTCCCATCCTGTGAGATATTTAAAATAATCCCTAAGCCTAGAATATTAGCGACCAATAAGCTGCCCCCTTGGCTAAACCAAGGCAAATTTAAGCCTGTACAAGGACTCTTATTTAGTAATACGCTTTAAAAAAACTAAGTCTGAATACCTAATCCTCTAAAAATTACCTCTCTACTTGATGAGAGCAATTTTATAAATTAGGGGATTACATAAGAAATAGCTTGAAAACGTATAATTTATATTTTAAAGATATAAGAATTGCCTTTTTAATTTTATTTTTAAATAAAAAAATGGAAAATAAATTTTTTTGCCCTTCTTAAAAATGCATAAAAAAGGGTGGAATAAGATTATAAAGAACTCTCTATCCCCTTGAAATGTAAGCCAGCCTAAAAAGAAGGACAAGCGAATGAATAATTTAGAGAATACGCACAGCTTTACTATATTACCCACTAACAACAATTCGCTCCTTATAGCAAAAGATAACATTTTTGACCCTTCAAATCCTTTGCCAACCCTACCTTTAAAAATTTTCAAACAAATTTTTAATTCTTTTAGTAACTTAACTGAGCATGAATTAAGAAAAATCCTTGATGTGAGAAGTTGTGCTCGAGTGTTTAAACAGTACATGCCTAATAACGTCAAATTTTTACAGCTCTATCAACCTCAGAAGCTACACCCTTATCTTGACAAACTTGCAAGCCATTTAAATAAAAATCCTTTTTCGATTGATGGTTGTCATAATTTTTTATCTGTGGAAAGAGTAGAAGAGAATTATACCCACGCTTTAGAACTTGCTATCCAAGAACAAGATTCTCTTCAGATAAGATTAAGATTATGTATAGAAAAAATAGGTGATATCTATTTAATAAAAGGAACACAGCAAACGCTCCTTCAAGCCGCAGGGCTTTATAATTATGCCCTACATAATTCAACTTCAGACGAGCAAGCAAGTATTAAAGAAAAGCTATCAAAAGTCGAAATTTTGCTTAGCAAGGCTTGCAGAGGAAAACATGTAGATATTCCTATAATCAAAAAGCAATTTGAGAAGAATCGCGAAGGATTAAAAAAATTTAGGGATGAAATAGAGGAGAAAATCCAAGCTCTCAGCTCAGATCCTTCCCATGAAGAAGTTCGAGAGCTTTACAGCGAGATTGCCCAGTGGATAAAAACTTTCTTTAAAAGTCTTGTAGATCAAGCTCAAGAGTTTTTAGGACCCGCGCCTTGCGAATATGCAATGATAGGCTTTGGTTCTTTAGCGAGAGAAGAGATGACACCTTACTCAGATTTAGAATTTGGCATTCTTATGCAAGAAGACACTTTAGGAAATAGAGATTATTTCAGACGCCTAACAGCTCTTCTTCACTTAAAAGTGATCAACTTAGGCGAGACAATCCTACCTGCTTTAAATATTCCCTGCATAAAAGAGATTGAATTTTTCGATAGCGTTACGTCAAGAGGCTTTGCCTTTGATGGTGAAGGAGCGGAAGGAAAAGGCTGTAAAACTCCTTTTGGCAATCGCCAAACATTTGAGCTTATTCAGACGCCTGAGAAGATGGCCCAATATATTGCTAAAGATGAAGAAGGGCAATGGTGGCATGAAAAGGAGCCACATCTTCCCATGGAGCTTCTAACATTTACTCCTTTGCTAGGCAATTTGGAGTTAATTGGCCAATATCAACAAAAAATTGAAAAAGCACTTAATTTCCCTTATGAAGAAAACTTTATCCTTCGTCAATACTTAGCCAAAAGACATCTATTTCAAGATGACATGATAAATTTTAATCCAGAAATACATGAATCAAACAAACAAGGTCTGTTGTTTAAAGTAAAGAACGATCTTTATCGATTTCCTCATCTTGCCTTAGACCGGCTATCTCTTCTTCAAAAAGGGGCACCCCCTAATACATTTTCTAGGATTGATAAGTTAAACAACCAAGGTATTCTAACAAAAGGTGCAGGTGAAAAGTTAAAAGATTGGATAAGCATAGCTTTATTTATGCGTCTTGAGACCTACTCCCACTATCGAGCACAACAGGAGATGATGAATCCGCTGATCAAACCCTTTGGCTTCGATGATCCAAGCTTTATTAAAAAGCAGTTTGCTTTAGATCTTACTGCTCTAGAAAAGATAAAAAAAATTTATCGTATCTTTATTCCTTTCTATCAAGCCATTCAAGATTTTTTAGCAGGCAATGAAGAGACACTTCAATCTTCAGAATTAAATGATGATTCATATCAAACTCAAGGAGATATAGCTTTAAGACTTTATCAACTAGATGAGGCAAAAAAATGGTATCGCTTAGCAAAAAAAGCAGATTTAAAAAACCCTAAAATATTTAATACTCTGGGGATCATTTATGCTAAAGAAGGAAGTCTAAATAAGGCAGCTAAATACATCCAACAAGTGCTTACAATCCATCAAAATTCAGATAATACTGTGGCAACCTCTTACAATAATTTAGGCCATATTTACCAAAATCAGGGCAAGCTAGTACAGGCGGCTGAATATACTAAGAAAGCCCTTGACATTAACTACAAGCTTTTTGGTGAAAATCATCCCAATGTAGCAACTTCTTACAATAATTTGGGCACCATTTACAAGGAGCAAGGTAATTCAGAACAGGCGCTCGAATATGCTAAGAAAGCTCTTGACATTCACCTTAGGCTTTTTGGTGAAAATCATCCCAATGTAGCAGCCTCTTACAATAATTTGGGACAAATTTACGTAGACCAAGGGAATTTAAATAAAGCGGCAGAGTATAGCAACAAAGCGCTTGCCATTGACATTAAGCTTTTTGGTGAAAATCATCCCAATGTGGCGAGAGATCACAATAATTTGGGCCAGATTTACCAAGAGCAAGGTAATTTAGAACAAGCGCTCGAATATACTAAGAAAGCCCTTGCTATTAATCTTAAGCTTTTTGGTGAAAATCATCCCATGGCATCTGCAGGTTATAACAATTTGGGCCAAATTTACCAAGAGCAAGGCGATTTAGATCAAGCGGCAAAATATATTAACAAAGCCCTTGCCGTTGACCTTAAGCTTTTTGGTGAAAACCATCCTAAGGTGGCAATCTTATACAATAATTTAAGCCAGATTTACCAAAAGCAAGGCAATTTAAGACAGGCGGCAGAATATATTAACAAAGCGCTTGCTATTGACCTTAAGCTTTTTGGTGAAAATCATCTTAAGGTGGCAGGAGATTACAACAATCTAGGAACAATCTACCAAGAACAAAGCAATTTAGGCAAAGCGGCAGAATATATTAACAAAGCGCTTGCTATTGACCTTAAGCTTTTTGGTGAAAGTCATCCTAAGGTGGCAACCTCTTACAATAATTTGGGCCAAATTTACCAAGAGCAAGGTAATTTAAAACAGGCGGTTGAATATACTAAGAAAGCTCTTGACATTCACCTTAGGCTTTTTGGTGAAAATCATCCTAAGGTGGCAGGAGATTACAACAATCTAGGAACACTCTACCAAGAGCAAGGTAATTTAGAACAGACGGTAGAATATACTAACAAAGCCCTCGCTATTAACTTTAAGCTTTTTAGTGAAAACCACCCCTACTGTAGCAACCTCTTACAATAATTTAGGCCAAATTTACCAAGAGCAAGGTAATTCAGAACAGGCGGTAGAATATACTAACAAAGCCCTCGCTATTAACTTTAAGCTTTTTGGTGAAAACCATCTTACTGTGGCAACCTCTTACAATAATTTAGGCCAAATTTACCAAGAGCAAGGTAATTCAGAACAGGCAGTAGAATATACTAATAAAGCCCTCGCTATTAACTTTAAGCTTTTTGGTGAAAACCATCCTACTGTGGCAACCTCTTACAATAATTTAGGCCAAATTTACCGAGAGCAAGGTAATTTAGAACAGGCGGTAGAATATACTAACAAAGCCCTCGCTATTAACTTTAAGCTTTTTGGTGATAACCATCCTACTGTGGCAACCTCTTACAATAATTTAGGCCAAATTTACCAAGGGCAAGGTAATTTAGAACAGGCGGTAGAATATACTAAGAAAGCTCTTGACATTCACCTTAGGCTTTTTGGTGAAAATCATCCTAAGGTGGCAGGAGATTACAACAATCTAGGAACAATCTACCAA
>NZ_JAEMUE010000017.1:0-31485 GCF_018342435.1 Neochlamydia sp. AcF65 | reverse complement strand
CACAGTTCCGTACAAACGCCCAAATCAGACTCACGCCATCTATACGCCGGATGCCATCTACACAGTAATCAGGTATCTTGTAGATTCTTTACAGAAGATCGAAGCGCCCCTGCTTTTGACATCAAATTTCTGGCTTACGACGCGTCAACAATGGTTCAGGTTTATTCGTCTTTCTGATTTATACCTTCCGAGTTTTATCTCGACTTTTCCTTAATGCTCACTACCATTACTCTTAATAACAGCAGCTTAAGGTGGTTTGAAGCCCGTTCCTGAAAACCGACTTCGGAGGGCCTTCTCCATCATTTGTACAGCTTAAGCACAAAGTTTTAGTTCATATTGAACTTCTTTGCGCGCCTGCGGCGCACCTTCAATCTTCCATTTAAATTCTAGAGGAGAAAGAGAACTAGCTAAAGTAAAGATTTGCCTAAAAATTGCATTTACTTTTGCTGTTTCCGAGAGGCTACTTTCTAGCTTATATATCCTATCTAAAATAAAAGCCTGCTTGTTAATATCTCCTTGGGAAACATGTACTTTACCTATTTGTTTATAAAGAGAAGACATTACTTCAGAAGCCAGCAGATGATGCCATCTTTTACAGGCGCTAAATAAGGAAGGAACTGCGCAAGCCTCTATGATAGGGAGTAGCAATTCATTGGGCAAGCTTTCAATAGAGGCTGAAGAGATAGAATGCATTTTATTTCCTTGAGTAGGGATAACTTTTCAGCATTATTATTTCTAAAGGCAATATAAAAAAATTAAAAAAGCAAGTCTAATTAGCTCGCCCCAAATTAAAAAGAACTTACGGCCATTCTACAATTGAAAACGCTGCCTTATTTTTTCTGGAATATCTTTCAAAGGATTTCCCGCTAATTCAAGCTGGATAAGCTGAGACAGCTGCCCGATTTCTGCAGGCAAACAGGTGAGCTGGTTCTGGTTTAAGTAAAGCCACCGCAGCTCAGACAGCTGTCCGATTCCTGTAGGCAAAGCGGTGAGCTGGTTTTGATTTAGTTCAAGCGTTTGCAGCCGAGACAGCTGCCCGATTTCTGCAGGAAGGCTGGTGAGCTGGTTTTGGTTTAAGTTAAGCTGTAGCAGCTGAGATAGCTGCCCGATTTCTACAGGCAGGCTGGTGAGCTGGTTCTGGTTTAAGTAAAGCCACCGCAGCTTAGACAGCTGCCCGATTTCTCCAGGCAGGCTGGTGAGCTGGTTTTGATTTAAGTAAAGCACTTGCAGCTCAGACAGCTTCCCGATTTCTACAGGCAGAGCGGTGAGCTGGTTTCGATTTAAGTCAAGTCCTTGCAGCTGAGGCAATTGCCCGATTTCTGCAGGAAGGCTGGCAAGCTGGTTTTGATTTAAGTAAAGCCATCGCAGCTGAGACAGCTGCCCGATTTCTGCAGGAAGGGTGGTAAGCTGGTTTTGATTTAAGTAAAGCCAGCGCAGCTGAGATAGCTGCCCTATCTCTGCAGGCAGAGCGGTGAGCTGGTTTTGATTTAAGTAAAGCCTTTGCAGCTGAGACAGCTGTCCGATTTCTGCAGGCAGGCTGGTGAGCTGGTTTTGGCTTAAATCAAGCTCTTGCAGCTTAGACAGCTGTCCGATTTCTGCAGGCAGGGTGGTGAGCTGGTTTTGGCTTAAATCAAGCGTTTGCAGCTGAGACAATTGACCTATTTCTGCAGGCAGACTGGTGAGCTGGTTTTGATTTAAGTAAAGCACTTGCAGCTCAGACAGCTTCCCGATTTCTACAGGCAGACTGGTGAGCTGGTTTTGATTTAATTCAAGCCTTTGCAGCTGAGACAGTTGCCCGATTTCTCCAGGCAGATTGGTGAGCCGGTTTTGATTTAAGCAAAGCCACAGCAGCTGAGAAAGTTGCCCGATTTCTGCAGGAAGGCGAGTGAGCTGGTTTTGTTTTAAGTTAAGCACTTGAAGCTGAGACAACTGGCATATTTCTGGGGGTAAATAAGTCAAGCCTGCGTTAGATAAATTTAGCGAAGTTAAGTCTTTACAATTTCCTTCAATCCAATCTCTAAGAAGATCTCCTTTTTTTTCTAGAGGCAAGAGCTTAATTTCTTCTCGGCTCAAGTATTCTTCTCCACCAGGAAGTTTTTTCCAAACTAAAAGGCGATTAATATTCAGCAGATAAGAAGAGTAATTAGCTAAAGTAAAATATTTTTTTTCTTCAGTCTTCCATTTAAATTCTACAGGAGAAAAAGAACTAGCTAAAGTAAAGATTTGCCTAAAAATTGCATTTACCTTTGCTGTTTCAGAAAGTCTACTTTCTAGCTTATAAATCCTATCTAAAATAAAAGCCTGCTCCTCAACATTTCCTTGGAAAACATGTATTTTACCTATTTGTTTACAAAGAGAAGGCATCACTTCAGAAGCCAGCAGATGATGCCATCTTTTACAGACGCCAAATAAGGAAGGAACTGCGCAAGCCTCTAAGATAGGGAGTAGCAATTCATTGGGCAAGCTTTCAATAGATGTCGATGAGATAGAATGCATCTTATTTTCTTGGTTAGTGATAACTAATCAGCATCTTATTTATTAAAGGCAATATAAAAAAATTAAAAAAGCAAGTCAAACCAATTTGTATCTTTATCAATGAAAAACAATTCGCAGATAATCTACCACGCTTTTATTTCAGATAGATCCAAGAAAAGGGTGGAGACCTTTCAAGCATTTAATAGCAGCCACAGTTTTTGGAGAGTAAGTGAAGCGGCAATCTTGGTTTGGCTAAAAGAATGAGATTGATTCTTTGCCTTATTTGAGAAAATAGCTCTTTTTGGTGTAATTTTTTAATTCTTCTATTGAATGATGGAATACAATAGGCCTAGCTTCTTCCTGTCAAGAAAGGTTGTCTTCTCAGCTATAACACTCTGCAGAAAAAGAAAGAAGCTCCTTGTCGTTATAAAGGTGTAGGTTATTTTAAGCTTGCTTAGTTGCCGGAAGAAACGCGGATGACTTGTTTAAAGATAAGATGGCTAAAAGTTTTTTATTTCATTTTAGCCCCTCCCAATTTAAAAATCACTTACGGCTATTCTAAATAGAAAACGCTGCCTTATCTTTTCTGCAATATCTTTCAAAGGATTTTCTGCTAGTTCAAGCTTGGTAAGCCGAGACAGTTGCCCGATTTCTCCAGGCAGATTGGTGAGCCGGTTTTGATTTAAGTAAAGCCACCGCAGCTGAGAAAGTTGCCCGATTTCTACAGGCAGGCTGGTGAGCTGATTTTGATTCAAGTAAAGCTCTTCCAGCCGAGACAACCGTCCTATTTTTGCAGGCAGAGCGGTAAGCTGGTTTTGGTTTAATTCAAGCCATTGCAGCTCAGGCAGCTGTCCGATTTCTGCAGGCAGACTGGTGAGCTGATTTTGATTTAATTCAAGCCCTTGCAGCTGAGACAGTTGTCCGATTTCTGTAGGCAGAGCGACGAGCTGGTTTTGGCTTGAATTAAGCCTTTGCAGCTGAGACAGCTGTCCGATTTCTGCAGGCAGACTGGTGAGCTGGTTTTGATATAAGTCAAGGGTTTGCAGCTGAGACAATTGCCCGATTTCTGCAGGCAGACTGGTCAGCTGGTTTTGATTTAATTCAAGCCTTTGCAGCTGAGACAGCTGTCCGATTTCTGCAGGCAGTGCGGTAAGCTGGTTTTGATTTAATTCAAGCCTTTGCAGCTGAGACAGCTGCCCGATTTCAGCAGGCAGTGCGGTAAGCTGGTTTTCTCTTAAGCCAAGCTCTTGCAGTTCAGACAGCTGCCCGATTTCTGCAGGCAGGGCGGTGAGCTGGTTTTGATATAAGTCAAGGGTTTGCAGCTGAGATAACTGGCATATTTCTGGGGGTAAATAAGTCAAACCTACTTCAGATAAATCTAAATCTGTGAAGTTTTTACAATTTTCTTCAATCCAATCTCTAAGAAGCTCCCCTTGTTTTTCTAAAGGTAAATACTTGATTTTTTCTTGGCTTAAGTATTCCGCTCCCCCAGGAAGGTTTTTCCAAAGTAAAAGCCGATTAATATTTAAGAGATAAGAAGAGTAATTAGCCAGAGTAAAACACCTTTTTTCCTGGGTTTTCCATTTAAATTCTAGCTCCGCAGGAGCAAGGGCTTTAGCTAGAGTAAAGGCCTCCTTGAAGATTGCCTTAGCTTTTTCTCCTTCAGAAAGCCTATCATCCAGCTTATAAATCCTATCTAAAATAAAAGCCTGCTTGTTAATGTCCCCTTGGGAAACATGTACTTTACCTATTTGTTTATAAAGAGAAGGCATTACTTCAGAATCTAGCAGATGTTGCCATCTTTTACAGACGCTAAATAAGGAAGGAGCTGCGCAAGCCTCTAAGATAGGGAGTAGCAATTCATTGGGCAAGCTCTCAATAGAGGCTGAAGAGATAGGATGCATTTTATTTCCTTGGGCAATGATAACTGCTTAGTATTTTTGTTTTTTAAAGACAATATAAAGAATTAAAAAAGCAAGTCAAACGAATTCGTATCCTTATCAATGAGTAACAACTCACAGGCAATCTACCACGCTTTTATTTCAGATAGATTTAAGAAAAGGGGGGGACTTCCAAGCATTTAGAAGCAGCCACAGGTTTTAGCGATTAAGTGACGCGGCAATTTTGATTTAGCTAAAAGAAGGAGATTGATTCTTTGCCTTATTTGATAAAATGGCTCTTTTTGGGGCAATTTATTAATTGGTCTATCGAATGATGAAATACAATAGGCCTAGCTTCTTCCTGTCAAGAAAGGTTGCCCTCCCAGCCTAGCAATCTGCAGAAAAAGAGAGGAACTTCTTATCTTTATAACGGAAGTTCCATTTTTTTTAGAAATAATCAATAGTAAACAATTTATTGATTGTTAACAGTTTATATTGGTTACCGGCGTTTTTTCCTAGTGACTACATGCGCATGGTTTTTTGGCAAAACTTTTGGTAACTCTATCTTTAAAGCCTCAAGCATTTGTCTATTTTGGGGACGTGGTTCTGAAATTTGCTGAAAACCAGTCTAAGTAATTTTTTGGCAACTACAATTTAAAAAAGACCCTAAGTTTTTAATAATAAACAAATTACTCACTTTACCCTTATAAAAAAAATGAAACTTCCGTTTAAACTTTTATTCATCCAAGCGAATGATCCTCTTGCCCAATGGCAGATGTGCCTAAAGGTTAAAATTCTCCGTAGGCTTTAAAAATAATTTCTTCAAATGACTTTACATATCCTTTAACATCAGCAAATTGCTCATATTGCTTTTTTGCATGATAAGACCACTCCTTATAAATGGCTGGATTGGTTAACAAATGGCAAGCAAGCTGAATATATTCTTCTTTCTTTCCTGTATGCACAGCGCGATCGATTCCCATGAAAATCCCCCCATAGCGAGCTTGCTGAGGACCATTAACATCAAACATGGTGACGACAGGACAACCCGAAGCCATTGCATCTAAAATAGCCAAACAACTTCCCACCGGAAACTCATTTAAATATAGATGCATAGAGCGTGCATATTGACTGGGATTAGCCAAAGGCCCTAAATAATAGAAACGATTATCTACTCCATACTCCTTGAATATTTTTTTTATCCTTTCTAAATTGCTAATAGCTCCTATAGGGGCATAGACAGCCTGAGGGACTTTTTGAAGAATTTCAGCTATGGCATAACATAGCTCAGCTGTCAATCTTGTATCTAATTTAGTAGATATAGTAGTCATGACCAGGCAGTCTTCAGGTAATCCTAAAGATTTTTTTTCATAGGGCTGAGGGAGCCAGTTTTTTCGGACATCCAAAGCAAAAGGCAAAGCTACAACTTGCGTATGAATTTTCTTGTATAAGTCTTGGTAAATTTCTACAGCTGTATCTGTGCTAACAATAGCTAGGTCAAAGCCGGGATAAGTAGGCTGGCTACCATGCTCTAATAAAACCCTTAAAGGCACATCTACCATCTGTGTCGCCAGCGTATTAACCGTATCAGGACCATGGAAAACTGCTACATCTATTTTAGCCTCTTTGAGCAAAGAGCTTAAATGATGAGCTCTATGCAAATAAGTCGCCGGATTCTCATGGATAAGAGTAGAAACCCCTAAGGTTTGGAATTGACAAATTAGTGCTCGCCCTCTTTGCAAAGAAGAGGAAGAGGTATAAAAATTGTGAGGATATTCTAAAAGATTTTCAGCTAATATTTCTGTGCTTATTACTAGGAGTTCCATCTTTGAAGAATCATGATGAAGTACTAAATTCTGTAGTAAGCGTGTAGGAGCATGGCCTCCATAGGCAATTTGAGGAACAATATGAGCTACTTTTATTTTATCTTTTGCTAGGCGGGCTCTTACCGCTCTTTTTTTAGCTAGATCAGAGAGCAAAATTTGCATTTTATCCTGAACTTCAGGCCCCAGGGATTGGCTAGAAGAAGGCAAGCCCTTGTGAGTATCATGCCACCTGAGCTGTCCCTCTCGCATATGTAAAGCAGGTAGGCGACTAAAGCCCAAGCGGTCTTGTTGAATAGAGAACAATAGGCGCTTGGCAATTTCATACAGCCCATTACCTAGCGGGGTATCCACGTTAAATTCTGAGTAAGGTTGTAAAAAACAAGCTTGTAAAGCCTGCATCAACGCGGGAGCATACACCCGTAAATGAGAGGTAGGAATAAAAAAAATGGGGTAAAATTCTTTGCCCAAGAAATCTTTAAAATTTTGAGAGCTTATTTGCGCATGAGGGTAAAATTCTAAAATATAAATAAGATAATGAGCTTCCCCCGCCGCTTGTACAAAAGCTGGAAACTGCAGCATTTGAAAAAAAATAGCAAGGGAAGTAAAGGCAAAAACCGCGGGGCGTTCCTTAAATTTTTCCAAAAAATCTGTAAAATCTTCCTTTAATGGCTCAAAGAAAATCACAGCAATTCTATCTAAAGGCACATCTTCCAAAGAGGGAGGAAATAAAGAATATTGTAAAGGATACCAAGGATGAGCCTCCCCATATTGGCAATTAAGACTTGAAAGATAAGAAGACTTACGTTGGAGAAGGTTTTGCCATCCAGCGGCCATACGTAAATGAAATTCAAATAGAGTTTTAAAATTGTTGGGGACTAACCCTAAAATCTCTTTGATAGCTTCAGGGGATAAAGGTATCTTTCCTTGTTCAGCTTGAAAAATTTTTTCAAGGAAAGGAGGAGCATTTTTACCCAGGCTAGAATGTTCTTTTTCCTGGCAAGCAAACGAGAGAAGAAACAATAAGAAACTTTCTTCCACTTTTAAATCATTAATTTCTTTCTCATATAGGTGAGGATGGCTTTTCCGCAAATTATCTATAAGCAGTAATTGATATCTAGCTTCTAGGCTTTTACCAAAAACTGCTGCATCTACAAAATTGATTACCTGCTTTACCCATTCGTTGGCAGGTTGAAGGGTATCATAGCTAGGCTCTGGAGAGTAGATAATCTGGCTGACAGCAGCTACTAGGTCTCCCCGGCTATAAAATTCAAAAAATTTTTTTAGATATTCCTGCATTTTATACACACCATCGCTTGTTAGAAAAAATTTTTTATATAACATGTAAAGGGCTTTATTAAAAAACTTAAATAGTAAATTAGCTTTTTGAAGAGGAGCTTTACTTGGAAGAACTAATGAAGCGATAATAACGTTCGGGCGAGAGGATACGTAAGGGTGAAAGAGCCATTTGACAAAAAGATTGCCTTGCAACAGAGCGCTTAGGGGTAGCAAATAAGACAAACATTACAGCGCTTAAGATGACTAAAGGATAAAATAAAAGGGCCATCACCCCTATCACTGTATCGCGCTGTTTGTTAATTTTTTTATCAGCATCATACCACATTAATAAAGCTTCTCTAGATAAAAATCGCACTTTTTGTTTGGGCACATTTTTAATGACTTCTCTTGGCTGATTAGAAAAGAAAGTTTCGATAAAAACTTCCTCCATCTCCCCCCATTGAGAAGGAAGCAAATTTTTTAAAGCCTTGAGCAAATCTTTAGGTCGCAAGGTTTTCATACTTAAAAAACTTTGGATTTGAAGAGAGGTAAGCTTCTTAAAAGTCTCTACCGCCATTCCTTGAGCCTCTCCTATTACCAAAGGACTTACGCTTCTTAAAGCCTCAAGGTTTAGATAAGGAAGGAAAAGTAAAAGATGCTGAGGAGCCACCCGCTGTACTTGGCCTCCATCTAATGCATTAATAATTTCTTGATCTAAAGTATATTCAGGCTGTAATAAAGCAATTTGCTTGGCTAAAAGATAGGGATAAAATTTTTTATCTAGGCGCAATAATGTCTGGCGACAAAAAATTTTCTTAACTTGCTCGACTGAAAGTTCTGCCAAACCTTCTTTAGACAGATGGCAAATTTGCTCTCCATCTATTAAAGTTTGGATTAAATGACGATGAGAGATCGATAATTTAGCGATCTGGGATAAATCAAGATAGGAGGCCAGCGAGGCATCAAGTAATTCAAGTTGGTCAATGTTTAAATAGGGCAAGGGACAGGGTTGATTAATTTGTAACACTTGCTCATTAGAAAAATAAGATGCTAACCGAGGATCCACTTCATTCACCCAAGCAGGATTCATCGCTTGAATAAACGCTTTGGCCTCAGGGAAAATTTTTTCTTCCAATAAATATTTTTTATAATCCTCAATTTTTAACAAATGCCAAGCATGAGGAGGCAATAAATGAAACTGCGAGGCATTCAAGAGATAATATTTAGCAGGCGCAACTTGTTGCAACTGTTCTAGCTGAGTTAAATGGGCTAGGCACTCATCAGGGATCAATTTTATACATTCTGGCAGAAGAGCTGGGGCCATACAGGGACGGACGGTTTTAGCAAAACCTTCTAAGCCTAAAAGATCAATTTTTAATATTTGATAAGATCTTTGTCGTTCTTTACTTAAGTTGACTAGCTCCTCGGGATTAATGCGCCCCAAATGCTCCTTAGGCAAGTAATTTAGTGCCTTTCCTTTTAACCAATAAACTTTCTCTGCGGGCACTTGGGCAATTTGCTCAGGCAGACTCAGATGACGCAAACGGTAATTAGGAACTAGCTTTACCTGTTCAGAGGTGACATGCTCAAACTCTTCGGCAGGCAAATAATCAAAAAAGCCAGCACGCTTAAGCATCCCCACTTGCTTACTAGAAAAGAAACGAGCAAAGTGCCAGGGTACTTGATTTAGCGCCTCTTGGTTTAAATGATCAATTTCTTGATTCAACCATTTTGTTTCCTCAGCTTTATTGTTAAAATGAAAAACTGGCACCTCTACAGGTTTTTGAGCTAAAATAGGATCTATAGCAAGTATTTGAGTTTGAATGAGATCTCTTGCTGTTTTTAGGCTTAAGAAACGATACTTTAGCTCATAATTTTCCTTTTTTAACTCATTTTCTACTAAGCTGGGATAAGCACGCAAGTAACAAGCATTTCCATTAAAAAAATGGGCCCACCAAAGAGCCCGTTTTGTAATAGCTAGGCATTCTTGGGGAAGTATACTTTCTTCATTTAATAAGTGTCCTTCTAAGTTCAGTAACCAGCAATCCTTAAGCCGGTAATGCTTGATTTGCTGCCGCCAAAAAGCCGCTTCTTCAAGATCAATAAACAGGGGAAGAAAGTGGGTGCCTTTTTGAATTAAAAGAAGATGGGCGGCCTTTTTCTGGGCTTTATGAAAAACTGGAAGGTCTATCTCATGAGAGCGAGCCAAATTTTCTGTCAAAAAAAGATCGGAGGGAAAAATTTGGTAATAAGAAGCTTCATAGGGAATACGTTTAAGCAATTTGCGGAAAGTCGTTAAATGAGGAAACTTGTAATCTAAGCAGCTTTCAGGGTACTCCTTCAATTTTAACCAGGGAAGTGACTCAGCGGCGGGTGCATCTACACGGACCGCATACTTTTGCACTTCCCTTAACGATTCTTTTTGAATTTCCACATTAACTTCTAGTTGAATTTCCTTTTGCTTTTGGACAAAAACTTGTGTCTCCCTATTAGATGAAGAACCTTTAAGAACATGCCAGGTTAAAGTATTTTCGGCCCATTTGACAATTTTTTCCGCTTTTTCTTCAATCTGTAGTAATTCTAGGGCCTCAAAATAAGGAAAACCCACTTTTTTGAAACGGCTATGGGTAGTATTAAAATACTCTTGAACAACTTTATAGGCAGGCACCCTTTCTTTTAAATCTAGAAAAAGATTAGCAGGGTCTTCTTTGAAAGAACTGTAGAAAAGCCACTCCATCGCTTGGAAAAGTTCAAGGCTTTCTAGCTTAAGTGTAGAATTCATCAATTCCTGCATGATTTTTTGAATAACAGCTGCGCAATAGATTTCTCGCACTTGCTGAAGAGCTGATTGCAATAATTGGCTTTTTTTTCCCTCACTTTGATTACGCAAGGCACAAGTAAAAAGTCTTTCTATTCCATAAAGAGCATGATGAGGAAAATTTTTAACGTTTTTAGTTAAAACTTCTCCTGCCATTTTATGGAAAATAATGTCTACATTTTGAGCATGAAAGAAATTACGAGCACGTAGAGTTCCTTGCAAAATAGTGCGCAATGTAGTGGATAAGGGATCAAAAGTCATCGCCACAAGAGCATTGGCTTTAAAAGGTATATCAGAGCCTATCGCTCTTAGCTCATCAAAATAGATGAAGACCCTTTCTAAAAGCACGCCGTGCTTTTCAAACTCTTCCCGGCGGGTCATCGCTAGCGCAATAGGTTCCTTAAGTTCTCTTTTTAAGAGAAAAAAATTTTCTTGCGCCCCCCTTTTGCATAAAAATACTACGCCGTCTATCTCCTCTTTTAAAGGTTGGAAATTCAAAATCTCTTCTGCTACTGCTTGGTTAGAATAGCGTTTTAGCATCCCGCTCGCATCAATTAAGGCTCTAAGACGGCTAGCAGCATCAGGCGTCCGTTTTATTAAAATAGCATTTAATATTTCATGAGGGGTTGCTTTGTCAATTTCTGAAAGAAAACTTTTTTGGCTAGCGATATCCTGGGTAAGCTTGACCAAAATACGCCCCTCGATCCCTTGCTCAAGAATACAGCTGTCTGCTATTTCTTTAGGAAAGGAATCTTTATTCCCTAATGTGCCTGAGCAACCGATAAACTGCGCTCCCATGTGACTAAGCGCAGCGGGCCCACAACTTAATAAAGAGCTATGATAGCGCAAAAATTGGTCAGAAAACTCGGCATAAAAATCTATACATCGCTGGGGGCTTGCATTTATTTCTTGAAGAGTTGCTTGTAGTTGTTCTGATGACCATTCCTGATGCAAGGCTAATCCAATGAGAGCTTTAAAGTGTTGAGCTTCAGCAGATTCTTCGGGTGCACAGTGGTAGATTTCAGAATAATACAGCGAAGCTTCCCGCATTTGATCCCGGTATTTCATTAGGCGCGCTATATCCACGCCCGCATTAATAGCTCCCTGGAAATAACAACAAGCGGTCACATAGATATTAGCAAATTCCGTATGGTTAGGAGCATCTACTCCTAAGTAAGGAATAATTTTGCCCTCCTCTGTAAAGCCATATCTTTGTTTAAACCCTTTAGCAAGAGCGAGCGGTAAAATTTCACTACACAATTCTTTTATTAAAGCAACTGCTCCTAAGGCCCGTTGAATGGAGCGTTGCGGCTGCCTTTTTAAAGCTTCTAAGCTTCGCAAGAATTCAAGATGGCGCTTAGCCTGTTTGCGCTCCTTTTTTTCTCTAATTTCTAACCTGTCTAAAAATTCAAGATCATCGTTAGCATTAATCCCTTTTAGCAAACGCGTATCTATTTTCTCCAAAATGTAATCTTGCAAGGATACTTTGAAAGAGGCGTGGCTCATGGGAGAAATTAAAGGAAAAAGAGATGGGTATTCACTTATAAGCACTTTTACGAGCCTAGGAAAGACCTGCTCTTGTAGTGTTTGCCTGTCCACGCAGGCTTGATTATCTTCTAAAAGATTCAATAAAGGGGCAATTTTTGAGTCGGTTGAAAGAACAACATAGATGGATTTAATGACCTCTAGGCTATCTTTTGAAATAGTAACTTCTAGTCCAGCGGGAAAATTAATCTCTTCCAAGCTGTTTAATATGGAATCTACCTCATCGACTAAAAAAAGGCAGTGAGTTTTTATAAAATAAAGGATATGAGCGAGCTCTACAGCCCGTTTTAAAGTTAAAGGATCGCAGTTGCCAGGCTCTTTAAATGCTTTAACTTGATCGATTAATTCCTGCCGAAGAATAAGCAAAAAATTTGCTTTCATTAGTATTAAATAATTTTTGTCTTTGGCATGTTGGAGCTGAGCTTTAAGGTAGTAAAGAATTTTAATAGAAGCTAAATCTTCACGGTTAAAATCTAGATCTATCACATCTTGATGCAACCGCTTAAATTGATTATTCATTAGATTGGACTTAAGAGAAGGATATTGGGAAGGGTGGGCTAAAAAAAGAGGCACGCGTGCGTTTTTTGAGGCTAACTTAGCAAGCTTTGCTAAGATCACACTAGTTTTTCCTCCTCCCATCATCATTTGAAAAACTGCGGCAGGACAATACTCTCCTAGATTTTCTGTAAAAATTTTTTCTATCAAGAGATGCAATAGTTGAGCTTGATCTTTACGCATGCGAAAACCTGAAATATGCTCAAAAAGCAAGGTTTCCAAATAGCTTTGATTATCTTGGGAATAGCTTTCAAAAGGATTTAAGAGCTCTCCAATTGCTTGCCATGCCTCCTGAGCAGCAGGTTCATCCTTCCAAGTTAGAGGATGATGGCTTTGAATATGAATGATAGAAAATAGATGATTTTTAACCGTTGCTATAATTTTATTGCTAATTTGCCATTCTAAATATTCCTGTATACATCTTTGTAAAGCTACTAGATCTTCTTCTAAAAAATAAGGATTGCGTTGTTGCAAAAAGGCTAGCTTTTGAGAGGATGTAGGAAAAAAAATGGTTTTAAGCCCATCTTCTAGCTCCATTTGAATTTTATCTTCATTAACCTCTTTTAATTTTGCGAAGATTAAAGCGTTTATTTCAGTAGGCCTTCGATTTAAAATTCGCACAATATTGTTTATCATCCCTACATCATTGCTTTCATGAGCATAAGTCGTAAGGATTTTATCAAGCTGTAAAATTGTTGGGAAATCAGGAAGTAGGTAGTGGTGAGCGTTGTTTTGAAGCTCGATCCCTTCGTACCATTCATGTCGATAAAAATCTAAATCATTTTTAAAAAAATCTTCTTCGTTACCCTCTATTTTAAAAGGACAGGATTCTTTAGCAGGCAAAGAGGAATAAATAGTATAGTTATCAAAATCCTCTTTGATTGCTTGAATGATTTGAAAAGGAGAAATGCTTTTATACTTTGCAATTATCTGGCACACCTTGTAGGTAAAATCTAGGTCTTGAAAGATTCTTCCCCTCTTTATTTCCTCTTTTTTTCTCCCTGACTAGATTGTTTTTGGATAAGAGTGGCTTCTAGTTGAAACGTAGGTAGAGTAGCTAGCAATTGCTCAAACCAGCTCTGCAGGTGCAAAGAATTTTCCGCATATTTCTTTGAGTTTAAAGAGGGCAAAAGAGGGGCTCGATCTTCTTTTTGCAAGGCTACTTTAAGAGAAATTTTGATAAAGTGAGGAATTTTTAAAGTCTCTAGCGTATAGACTAATTCCCACTTTTCTAATGGAGCAGTATAAAGGGAGGAAAGCTTAAGATAATGATAGGCAAAAGCTTTTACAGGATAAGGTTGGCCCGGTAATAAGACCATTTCTACAGGTCTTTCTATTCCTTCTATGAGCTCTAAGGTGATATCCATCGGAGCTTCCCCACCGCTTAAGACAGGATTTCTCCAACGAGCCAACAGGGACTTTTCCAAAATTTCGGCTGGCTTTTCAGTCATCACTATTTTGTGCCCTGTTCTTAGCTCCTGTTTACGATTTTCTAATAAAGCTTTGTTCTCTTGGCATGAATAAATCTTTAAATGCTCTTTGTCCTCAGCTATCCAAAGCTCTATTTCTAAACTTAACCTAAAGGCTGGGGGGACAGAAGAGAGATGGCTTAAATAATGCTCGTATACTTCACCCAGCGAGGTTAAAGGATTATTAAGAGGATCCCATCTGCCTTTTAGATCGATTCCTTGATCAATTAAAATCTTATAAGCGATTAATTTTACTGCCGCTGCGGTAGCTGAGTGATCACACGCATCTGCTTGACTATCAATAAGCCATTTTAAGATCAATCTTTCCCTCTGGTCTAAGCGATAGTGAGGTCTAATAGAATGCAAAAATTTAAAAGCTTGATAATAATCTTTACCGAGAAGGGATAGATAGGCGGCAAATAAATTTTCTTTGGGGGTCTCAGGACAAAAGCCATATAAGTTCACTTTAATTTCTATTCCTTCCACGGCAAGCAATTGAGAAGGAGCCTCTATGCCCCCTTTTTCTACCATAGGATAGACAATAGAGGAATGCCTATCGGCAACATGGCGTTGGAAGGGTAAGATTAGAGAAGTTTCTTCGTCTGCACGCAGCAGGTCCCCATTCTTTCTCTTTATTTCGATCCCGTAAATCTTAAGAGAAGTGGATGTAAGTTTTATCCCATTTTCTCTATGGAAAACTGAAGGTGCATAAAAACAACCCCCTAATTTACGATCAAGACCTCCTTTTTCATAAAAGTCGGTGTCCTGGCGTTCAAAAACAAGGGGTCTTCCGTGCGGCATACGTATATGGGGGAAAATCAAGCGGTCTCGATAGTCGAAGATGATCCCATGAATATAATGAGCAGCGTAAGTATAATAATGCATGCCAAACGCCCCCGTGCCCTTCTCTAGATTAGATAAAGATTCTTCCTCATTCTCTACCAGTTCAAGCCTCATGCCTTTTTCCGCACCCTCTTGAAAGACAACAGCCCCTTGGTCATTTCTTAATAACCAAAGCTTATCTGGTTGAGCCTGATAATATCCTCTAGCGACTAAGTTTTCACAATTGATCCACCAAATGCTGTCTTGGCAAAGGGATATAGGTAAATGCAAGCACTTAGCCACTTGAGGAGGTGGCAGATAAAGATGCCATTGCCCTTCGATCAAACGTTGTAAAGAAAGAGGGAAGCTTTCCTTGCTGCTTAGCCGATAAGTTCCGGTCAAAGGATCTGAAAGAATAATAAATGGATGGGATTTATCTACTTGCCAGACCCGCACACGATCAGAAAATAGACGTCTAAAATCTACAGATTTAAGAATAGCGGCAGGAATAGGTAGGTATTGACCTTTACTCAAAGATATGTTGAGAAAATCAACATTCTTATTTTTTTGGATTTCTTGGATGAAGGCCGGCTGAGTCTTACTTAGTTCATTATAGTGGCGCCACATGTGGTAACGCATATTATACCACCAAGCCCGTGTCATGGCATCCATGGAAATTCGTTCCTGCTCTAATTGCTTGTGTAGTTGTGGGCCTTGATCTAAATACTCCTTCCAAGCTTGCAAGGACAAGTTTTCTCTTTTCTCTAATTCTATCAGCTTTAGTAAAAGTATTCTTATATCTGCAGATTGCTGCTCAGGCATTTTGGTTTTCTGCAGACATGCTTTTAATCCTATTATCCATTGATCATGGAACGTTTTTAAGGTATAACTCATGCTTTCGCAACCAAGAGATGAAGATAGATCAGCTAAGCGGATGGTAAGATTTAAAAGACATTTGCCCTCTTCGCTAAGGATACCCTTATTTAAATTCTTGGCAAAAATGGCGGTACAGCCTAAAAAATCTTTAAGAACAGTATTTAAAACTTGAGGGTAGAGCTTAAATTCCTCTAGTAAAGGAAATTTTTCTACTCCCTCTTTATCTATCACAATTTTAAAAAGATACCTTTCTAAGAAAAATCTAAAGCGATCGATTTTAAAATTTGAAATTTGGTACTTTAATTTGCTCAATAGTTCCACAATCGTCAAGGTAGGTTCAGCAGCAGCTTCTTCAAATGTAAGGCTAAGATTGCTCATCTCTTCCTCTATAGCTACAAAACGCTTTAAAGTTTTATTTTGGTTTTCTCTCCACTTTTCTTTGGAAAATAAGTTTCTTTGATTAGCATCTAGTCTTATTCTTTTCTCCCTACCCTCCAAGTAAAAATCAAAGCGCTTTTGATGATTTTTAGCATAGGTGAGGTTAAAGCCTAAGCCTTGATGGAAAGTAACTATATTTTCGTGGCCTACATGATATCTAGATCTTTGATCGCTTAGAAGGTGAACATGCATAGCTATATTTACAAGTTTAGACAAAGCGTTAATCCAAGAATCGGCAAGATCTAGCTTATAGGGCAAATGGTTTTGAATCTTTACATTTACTAATTCGGCTAATAAGAGTTGCCCTGGAGTAACGGCTTGCAGGATATCTAAGTGGGCTCTTTTTTTTAGATGGTAATAATGCTGGTTAATCTCATTTTTGATCGCAGGATAAGCCTGTAAAATTTCTTCAGCAAAACAACCATCAGCTGTATCGTCAAAGCTTTCCTTGCCTTTTTCAGGAAATAAAAAAACAGGTTTTATACCTTGGACATGCCACCCTTTGATAAAACTCAGTGTATCTAATCTATCACTCCAGCAAGAATAGGACTCGCACTGAAAATAAGGGCTGGTAGTTAAAGCTAGATATCCCTTAAAAGCCGGTTTAAATTGATTCAGTACCTTTTGATCATCCAGCTTTTCACAAAGAACATAAGCAATGGCTAATAAGCGCACCCCACTATTTTGCAAAGAAGATAAAAAACGCCCCTGTTGGTGAAAGGCATGCTTAGCAAGTATTTCTGCAAAAAAAGATAATAGAGGTAAAGCCTTCCTACATTCCTGAATGGATAATCTCATCCACTCACTTTCAAGATGGGGTAAGGATAAATTCATCACTGCTGAAGTTACATAAGGGATAACCCACTCATAATCATAAGACTCAAAAAATTTTATTTTACCCTCAATATCTACCAGTCTATCAATGGCTCCTTTAGCTACATGCCCATCTATATTTATAGATAACTCCTTTGCCGAAGGTGGGTCTAGAGGAGAATGCAAGGTAGATTCCATAGAACTAAGATACTGTAGGCATTGTTGTGTACTTTTTTTGATAAGAAAAGATTGATTGACTGCCAGCTTACAGGACTTAAATCTATCCTCAGCGGGGATAAACTCGCGCAGCAATTGTTCGGATTCTTCCTTTAATTTTTCCACAGTGCCCACAGCAGCTTCATACAATCCATATAGATAGCGTAAAGAAAAACTATCTTTAAACTTTAATAGGTGGCGAGCCGAGGTAATTAAAGCCTTACTAAGGAGCCCTAATCTAGCATTTAAATTTTCGCTCCTACAAGCAAAGATAGATTTTCTAATCGCTAATACCAACACTAAACGGGAGATCACCATAAAGGCTTTATAGAGCTCTAAGGAGAACAGCGGTGACGGGCTTTGAGCTTCTATCCATCGATGAATGAATGCTGTCATTGCTTTTAGCTTATGCGCATGTGCTGAGTTGATTAGACGACTCTTAAACTGAGGATCAATCAAATAGGCATGCAAAGGCTCAAAAGCTACTAGGCAAGCATGCTCGTCAACATTGAGAGCTTGTGAAGTTTTCCATAAGATATCTGCATGAATAGCCACAGGCTGTTGAAAGTTAGGTCCTAACAAATCATCGCTAGGAACAGCGGCGTAATATCTTAAGGGATAAGCTTTTTCATAGCCGAAAGCATATTCTCCGAAGAACTTTCTACTATTTTTCTCTACGGTAAAAAGCTCTATATCGAATGTATCGTCTGCATTTTTGCGATAAAGAACTACATTTTCTAAACTTTGCCCCCAGGTGGTTTGATAAGTTAAAGGAAGTATAAAAATTTCATTTTCTTTTAAATGAAAAAGACGAGAAGTAATTTCCGAAGGGGTAAGGGTTAAATTGTCTAGCAACTTTTGAAAAGCATATAATAAATGTTCACAAATTTCTGGATCTAAAGCAGGCGCCAATTGGGGTAAAGCAGTTGCCAGAGCTATCCATATTTTTAATAGACTGTGAGGATCAATTTTGTTGGGGTTTTCTTCTGTTAATAAGGCTTCGGCTACTTCTTCAAAATTAGCTATTTTACTAATTTGCTCTGCCAGTTGATCATAAGCCTCATCTAAAAGCGGAGCTCTAGGATGAGTTTGAAGAGAAAGGCTAGAAATTTCGTTATCAAAAATTTTCTGTTCTTTTAAAAAGCTTTTAAGCACATGCGTAGCATTCATTCGTCAGTAAATACTCTCCCTCATTTTGCATTAAGCATAAAAGTTAAAATAGTTTATAAAAAATTATTAACTCTAACTTGATGTTTGTTAGGCCTCGCTATATACGATCTTATGAATAGCACTAATATAAACTTCTAATTGGTCAAAATAGGGACTAAAATCTAAATAAAAATCAATATCACAAACGCTAAGGTGGCGATTTTTAAAAAATTCGCTTCTCTTCAGCTGTCTCACAAAGTTAAAAAATTTTAGATCGTAAAATTTTGCATTTATCAAAGGTTCGATATCTACAAGCTTGTATATAAAATCTCTAAAAATTGCTTGCTCACTATAAAATGATAGTCGCTTAAATGCATGGAGAGTAGGAGCTGCCTTTAATAGCTTTTTAGCTTGATGATTTTTGGCTTTTTGCTTATCAATTTCATGTAGGCAAGCATTCTTAGCAGCTCTCATTATATTCTTATCCTCTAACAGCTTTTTTAAGGCCTCCAAGGTTTCTTTAGTTTTAGCAAAGAAAAACAACCTAATGAAAGTATATCCTACCTCGTTGGAATGAATGGCTGCCTCTAGCTCTTCTGTATACCCTTTTTCTACCAAGATATCTTTTAGAAATATACCGAGAGTATAGTAAACCTCGTAGGTGGGCCCTTGTAGATCTGCAGCTAGGTTCCTCTCTAACTGATCTTGGATAAAGACAAAGTCTTGAAACATCTGCCAAATGCTGCTTTTCAGTTCTCTATCAACCTCTATTTTTTCGTGCATAGAGGCTAAACATTCGCTATAAATTTTTGCTTTAGCCTTATATAAATCTTGGAACTGCGGGGAATAATACTCCCCTAAAGCCAGCATTTCCTGAGCAAAATTAAATAAATCAACTTTTCCATGAATCGAAATTAGCCATTCCACGGGAGAAAAAAGCTCCGTGTAAGATTGTTGGAATTCTTCAAATTTTTTATGGTAAATTGTTCTTTGCTCAGATGAAGTGTTTTTAACATGCTCAATAGCTCTTTGAAAAGCAGCCATTAAATGAGCATCTTCTAAGAAAGGGGAAAGAAGCCGAATAAATTGGCAACAATCCTGCTGCTCTGCATATAAATTTAAAAACTTTTCTAGAGCAATAGCTATCTCTTTGCTCTCTTCATACAGATGATCTAAAAAACAGGCTCGCTTACGTTTAATTAATTCCTCAACCCCTTGCTGAAGATGTTTATACTCCTTCGCCTGGTCTATTAAACTTTTATAAATTTTTTCCAAAGGAATAACTTGATTATTCGCTATATCACTAGCAGAAGATTTACTTTCTAAAGGAACTGCTCTAAATTCGAGGGCTGGAGCAAGGTCAAATAAAGGCTGTTGGACTAAAGAAGGATTGTCATTAACTTCTAAGCTACTTTTTTTACAATAATGAATAAATTTTCTTTTTTTTAGATTAGCAAAATCAACCTGCGCTTCTTGGTTACATTTATAGCAAAAAAGATACCCGCCTAGGGTACAGATAATTTTTATAGCTATTTGGGCAGCAATTTTTATAAACTGCCAGCGGGTCATGTCACTTTCATACTTAAAATAGCGGTCATCTTCCGATGCTATTAAAGTCCCCTCATCATTGCCTAGAGCTGAATCAGGATGATAGTACACCGTTAAAGACATCTCTCACCTAAACTTAAGCAGATCGGGGAAAGGAGCTTAACAGCGCATTTGTTTATCATTATAAAGCCCCCTCAAGCACTGAAATTAATTTAGCAAATTGTATGTTCTTTCCTTGAGTACTCAATAGATTGACCTTTACAGGATTAGCCTTATAGATAGCAAGAAGAAAACTACACGCTTTAAGATGTAAAAGCTTGTCACTCCTTAAGATCGAGGGCTAATCATCATGCCCCTTACCAATAGCTTTTTTTAAGCAAACGTTTTTTTAAAAGGCAAACTGCCCGTCGCTTTATTCTCTTTTTTCCCATTAACTTATAAAAATTGCAGGTAGCAAAGCGGGCAAAGTCTAACAAAAAAAGTATAGGGTTTTAGAGGGCATATTTCTTTCCTCATAAGCTTTAAGCCTGGCATGTTCTATGCTTACGCTAGTAAGTATTTCCTACTAGTTGTAAGGGATTTTCCGCACTAAAATTTATTATCCTATAAGTAAAAGCTGCAGCCTTTCTTTACCTTTAATAAAAAGCCAAAAACAAAGTAAAAATGCTTTTTCTTTAGCTTAACAAGTTGATCTTTTTCATCAATCAGGGGCATTTCCGGTAGCTGTTTTCTTTAAATAAATTTGAGGTGTATAACATTGAGGCGAATAGAGGCACCAATCATCTTCCTCTAAGCTATCATTAATGGGGTTGGATTTTAAAGCGTCTAACTTCCTCAGAATTTCAGGGATTTTCTCCCTGGCAGCACGCCTTCCCGCTTCATAAATCTGGTCTCTTAAATGATCACTAAAAGTACCAATATCGCAAGTTTTAGGACGGATAATTACATCCGCATGATGGCAGCAGGTCTCATTTTGCCACATAAAGGCTATCTCTGCGCTACGGGTGGCTACTTCAAAAAGATTGGTGGGAAAAGTACGGGGCAAAAGTTCACAAAGATCTACCGCGATGATAAGCTCAGCTCCTATATCAAACGCCACCTCTACCGGAACTGGATTAACCACACCCCCGTCCACTAGTATACGTCCTAGGTGTTCCTGGGGTATAAATATAAAAGGAATCGAGCAAGAGGCTTGGACGGCTTTTTCAACATCTCCCGAACCTATGGGAATCAATTCTCCAGAATTTAAGTCACTAGCCACTATCACTAAAGGGATTTTCAGCTCTTCAAAGGTTTCTGATTTTAAATATTTATTTAAAACTTTACTTAACGACCGACCCTGACAAAGACCATAACGGCATTGCCATAGGTCGAAATCTAACAAAGAAGCTGCTTTTAAGTTCCAAACAGCTTCTTTAATATATTTAGCACAAGGATTATCCGCATATAAAGCACCTACGATACTGCCTGCACTACATCCGACTATTAGATCCACCGATATTCCTGCAGCTTCAAGTTCTTCAATAACCCCTACATGGGCCATACCACGTACGCCCCCACTTCCTAGAACTAATGCAACACGAATTTTTTTAGGGACATAAAATGAAGGGAGAGAAGGAGGATTTACAGTCGGAACGAGACGATGAGAGTAACGGCACCCGCTCAAAGAAAAGAGTAAGAAAAAGAATATCAAAGCAGTAAAGAATCTAAAAAAATTCAGACTCCAGCATTTTTTTTCAAGCGGAACAAGTGTTTTAATAGGAAATTTCATTATTTCTCATCTGCAGGGTTTACATGGCTCTATTTTGCCTTAGCACTGCGTATAAATAGTAAAAGAAAAATTTTATAGTCAACAAAAAAACAAAAAAATCTTTTATCAAAAAAAGATTTTTACTCGTTCATCCTTCCTGAAAGATCAGTGAAATGTTTAGTCGGCCGCTTAAGATCGCCTAGATATACCAAAGGTGTTATTTCATTTAAGAGCTTAAGTGGGTGGATCATTCCCGAAATTTAAGAATTTAAAAAAGCAAGGCTTTTAGCTTAAGCGAGCAGTTAATTCCTTGCTAGATCTTTTTAATACTCATTGGATAAAAAGAAATTTATATGAAAGATAGCCTTTTACTATTCAATAAGCTTAAAGATATAGGGAAGAAGAAATAAAAAAATCCAAGTTAAATAAATTTTCTTTGCGTTCTAAGGCGTAAAGAATTTAGCTTTTACCTATTTTCTATAGTGGTTTAAATTTTAAATTTCTTGTTATTAACATATACTTAAAAAAGAGTAATCAATGGTTTGAGCAAGAGTAGAGAACTTACTTAAGTTTGCTGCCACGATCTTCTTAAAATTAGCCCAAAAGGTTTCAATAGGGTTTAGATCTGGAGAATAAGGCGGTAAAAATAAAATCTCACACTGTGCCTTTTTGATAAGCTCATGAGTGGCTTGCGATTTATGGAAGGTAGCATTATCCATAATCAGAACTTGCCCCGCTTTAAGCTCGGGTATCAATATTTTTTCTAGCCAAAAGTTAAACAAAAGAGAATTACAAGTACCTGTATAACAAAAAGGAGCTAAAATTTTAGACTTGCATTTAGCTGCTATAAAGCTTTCTCTAGCAAATGAACGACCTGCTATAGCACCATAAATCTTTTCTCCTATAGGTGATCTTGCATGTTGGCGCTGTAAGTAAGCATTTATCCCGCTTTCGTCTATGTAAATCCTATTTTCTTCCGGAATGTTTTCTAGCTTTTGTCTAAACTCCTCTCGTTTATTCTCATCTCTTTCCTTGTAGAAGGGTGTCTTTTTTTTAAAGTGATTTTCAGTCTTTTACAGGCATAAAAAACTGCAGCTATTGTCACTCCGAATGCCTCAGCTATTTCTCTAAGGTAGGCATCAGGAGTTTGTTTTATATATAATTTTAGCTTTTCACTATCTATTTTACTGGGGCTCTGTCGTCTTTTTTTAGGAGCTAGACAACCTTGTTTTTCTCGTTTAATCCAGTTTGTTAACGTGCGAACTGTTACGCCAAACACCTCACTAGCCGTGGACATTGAGCCGCCATTCTCTATATAATTCAAAGCTTTTTTTCTTAAATCGTGTGAATATACCATGCCAATTGATTATACATACATCCTTAGAAAAATAGAATTTAAATAACTATAAAAGCAAAAGCATAGGCTACCTGGCTCTTATTGAAAACAGTCAGAAACAATGTGAAAGCCGTACAACGGATCATTAAGTACCAGGAGCGGCGATAGAATTTATCAATCGATGCTGGAGACTATGTTGAAGAGTAAAAATAGCAAAGATGCAAACATTTATGATCTATACAGCTGCTTTAAAGGGTAAATTTATTATCAGATTCTTTCATCTTTTCTAACAATATAAAGTAAAATATCTCCTTGCTGTAAAATAGTAGGAGAAAGAGGATTTAAAATATGCTTCCCATTTCTTTCTAAACCTACAATAAGTCCTTTTATATGCTGCTTAACTGTAGAACTTGAGATAGGCAAATGAAGAAGACTGGGGTTTGCATCGACATACATCTTTTGAATTTCCATAGCTGGCGACTCCTCCAACTCCGCAAACTCTTCGATATGTTGCACCGATAAATTGAATCGGTTAATTTCCTCATTTTCTCCCAAAATGACTAATTCATCCTCTGGTAAAATTCGCTCTTGAGCATTAGGTAACCAAATCGTCTTTAGGCGCCTTTGGATGGCCACCACATTAATTCCAAACGATGGACGCAAGCGACATTCCTCTAAACTTTGGCCAATAAAAGGAAAATGCTCTTTAACTTTGATTTTTACCAAGGTACTATCCCAAGGAGCTAAGCCTTGTAAGAGAGTCTCATCTAGCTCATGTTTGCAAGTCAAATTATTAATCAGGCTATTTTCCAACCATGTGTAACACCTCTTAAGAGGTTGAAAAAACAGGGTAAAGTAAATAGAGAGCACAATGCCTAGCGGAACAGCTATCCAGGGAAAGGAAAGGTATAGACAAGACAACATACCCAATTCAGCGCCGGTAATGCCCCAGAGCAATATCTGTAACAAGCAGGCTTTTTTGTTGGCTTTTGAAGAGGGATAGGTAAATAACATTGCCCAAATAAAAGGAGAGGCTAGTATGTAGAGCATCAACCAAAAGATAAACTGAAAAGGCCATTGTTGATCTACTACAGGAAGAAAGCGAGGAATAATCACTTGGGCACTTATTGTCGCTAAGATAGCCACAATAATAGCATTGACAGTGAAGCGTACGATCTTTTTTTCCTCCATCCCCTTGGGCCCTAAGTGGCCCCTTACAATAGGCATAATCCAAGCATGATATTTTTTCAATAGCATGGCCCCCTTCTGAGGCACAGAGTTTTCAACACGATAGCTAATCTGCAGGCCAAGCTTTATCAAATAAGGGGTAGCAAAAGTGGTAATCGCTGAAATAGCGACCACGATAGGATACAAAGATCCATCGGTAGCTACCAATGAACTTCCTAATCCAACAATGATAAATGAAAACTCTCCTATTTGAGCCATACTAAAGCCGATTCTTATTGAATCCGAAATCCTTTGCCCTGCTAATAGCGCTCCTAAGCCGCTAGTTAAAAGCTTGCCAGCGATAGTTATCAAAGAGAGGATGAGAATAGAAGGCCAATATTTCATAATCAATAGCGGATCAATTAACATTCCTACCGATACAAAAAATACTGCAGCAAATATATCACGGATGGGTAAGGTCAATTTTTCAATTTTATTGGCTAAAGGTGTTTCGGCTAAAATAGAGCCCATAATAAAGGCCCCTAATGCGGCCGAATAGTTAAAGTAAACGGCTGCAGAGCTAAGGAAAAGACATAATCCTACAGAGATAATGGTCAAAGTCTCGGCAGTAATATAATTTTGTATTTTCCGCATAATATAGGGCAAAGCAAGATAGCCTACAAGAAACCAACTGGTAATTACCTGCAAAAGCTTTAAGGAGGTTGATACTATCTGAGTGGATAGAACTTCAACAGGAGCCCCTAAGGTTGAAACATATACTAGCAATAAGATAGCTAGCAAATCCTCCATTAGAAGCACCCCAACCATTAGCTCAGCAAATGAAAACCTTTTTAGATTAAATTCTTCCAAAGCTTTGACAATGATTGTAGTGGAAGAAATCGATAAAGCAGCGCCTAACAAAAGGCATTCATAGGGAGACCAACCAAGCATTTTGCCTGCAAAAAAACCGAGGATAAACATTAAGACTACTTCAAATAAGCCTATAATAACCGCCGATAGCCCGAGTCGTCTTAATTTACCGAAAGTAAATTCTAATCCTAGTGAAAACATCAAAAAGATGATGCCAAGTTCAGCGAGTAATTTAATTTCAAACTCATCGTCGATTAAGGAAAAGGGAGGAGTGTAAGGACCGATAATAATACCTGCTATCAGATAACCTAGGACAGTAGGCTGCTTAATCTTCTGAAAAAGTACAGTCATTATGCCCGCTATGCATAATACTACTGCTAGATCTTCTATAAGAGGTGTTTGATGCATAGTCACCTAATTTGATACTCTATTGGCCATTCTACCTATTTCATAAGAGTAATCAAATGAAAAACATTATTTCTTTTTCATAGATCGATAAATCTTTTCTATTCACCGATTGTATATTTTGCTTTCAAGGATAAGTGAGGTTAGAGTTGGTTGTTACTAAGCTTTTCAAACCTTTAATTCATAAAAGATAAGAGAAGATAGATTCAAAAAAATGGAGCAAAGTATTAGCTTGAAGCTTAATAAAGCTTAAAGAACGGAATAAAAAAGTTTTAAAAAGGCTGACGTGCAAAGATTTTATAAAAAGTCAGAGGAGAAAGATATTAAGACTTCTTGAACTATTTCTACGTAAGATTAACTTATTCCTATATGAAAGATAACTCCCTTTTCTATGATGATTAAATAAGCCATGAGTGGGGGTGAAATTTGCTAACGGTATATTTAAAGGGTTATGATAACTTATAAGAAATTAATTAAACAAGCAACACGGGCCGGAAAAACTCCAACTTTTCGTGATGAAATTTATCCATATAAACGATCTCTTTTTAAAACGAGCCTACAGAACCTTATCCTAAATGTTAACTTTATCTTTTTTACTTTCTTACCCTTGTTCTGTGTGCTTTTAAGCAGCTAACATTTTTATTGATGAGCAATTTTAAAAGCTGTGTTTATAAAACGATTACCTTAGCGAAGAGAAAAAAAGCATACTAAGCGATTAGCTTATTAAGAGCTAACTCCGTGTAAATTGAGATTCTTAAAGCTTATTCTTTATCAGTAGGCGGCTATATAAGATTCCCGCTAGAAGTCCACCTATTATAGGCCCTATCCAGTAGACATATTGATAAGCCCATTCGCCTGATATCAGCGCTGGGCCAAAAGCTCTAGCAGGATTCATGGCACCGCCTGTTATTCCCCCTCCCATTAATATGCCACATAAGATAAAGCCCCCGATCGCAAGCCCACTCATGCCTTTAGAATTTCCTCGCGGATCTATAGCCGTTCCATACACCACTAGCACAAGTAGAAAAGTCAATATAGCTTCAGTAAAAATTCCTACGGAACTAGATAAGCTAGCCTCTATAGCAGGAGTTCCTAACTTAGCCATAGAAATAGTAGCGGCAGGAAATACCCCCTGTAAAGCAAAAGCTCCTACGCTAGCGCCTAAAAGTTGAGCGACTATTTCAGCAAAGGTAAGAATCGTACTTTGCTGGCCACCTACCCAAACTCCCAAACTAACTGCGGGATTGAACTTTCCTCCCGAAAGGTGCGCCAATGCTAATATCATGACTGCAATAGCAAGTCCATGAGCAGCAGCGATTCCTAACATCCCCACTCCCCCATGCGTCATCTCATTTAAGCAAATGGATCCAGCACCAATAAAGATGAGAGTAAACGTGCCGATAAACTCTGCTAACAACCAAGCTATATTCATATACCCCCCTCTGCCTGCAGCTATTAGTAAAAAAAGGCCGTTATTTTTGCTAATCAACAAGTAAAATTTATAAGTTTTTTATCCAAGTTTACTTATATACATAATAAAATTAGCAAATAATCTCAAGCCCTCTTTACAAGATAATATTGGGGAAATATTTTTTATAAAAAATTATTCATAAAAAAAGAGAGAAAAAAAGAAGATCTTCTGTTCTTACCAGCAGGAAAAAGAGATTTTCTTAGCCTTTTTCTGGCAGCCTCTCTCGTTTATCTCTTTAAGAAGGATGATAGCTTTATTGTTGAATGATGAGGCTGGATAAGTTACGTTAATTGAATATCTAGCTTATCTATCTCAAAAGTTTCTCCTATCAACCCTAGGTCAAAAACCATTTCTTGTAAGGCTTCATGGTTTTCAAAGACTTTTTGAGGGCAAGAAAAATGGAGATGAATTTCAGAAAAAAAAATCTCAAACCTGGTATGCATAAGTTGATGTGGATAAGGGAATTTAAAAGAATAAAGCTGAGTCAGTATAGCCTCATTCTCAACAATCCCATCCCTTCTTAGATATTTAAATTCGCATGTCTGCTGGTTAAAAACCACATAAATTTGATTTTTTTCTTCCTTGGTGGAAAGCCGAGGAGTTTTAAGAGAGAGTTTTTGCTGACGGAACTTGCTTCGTCTCGTGTTTAGCATAACATTGCTAATCAAATAAACAAGATTTTGTTGAAGAAAGTTATAACTGATTTTTAAATAAATTAAAGCTTTATCAAGAGAGATTTTCTTGCCAAAGTTTTCTTCCACTTCCTTATTTAGCTCTTTCCTATCTAGAAGGTGTAAATTTATAAGCACCTCATAAGCTTTTTGTAGATCAGAAAGTAGGCTTTTTTCTTCTGAATAGAGGTTTTTTAGCCTCTCGATAAGAAATTTAAACAAGTAAGGATTACCAAAGAAACGAACACTAAATATTTCTAATAAAGAGTAGAAGCGTTCGGCAGCTGTCTTTCCTGCTATAGCAAGGGTTTGGCCTTCCTCATATAAATGGATAATGTTATCCTCTTCTACCAAAATGCGTTCAATATCACTAAAATTTTTTAAAGGGTTTGTTACTAAATTATCGAGCACTCTCTCTTTTAAATCTTGCCTGGAGGAGACCTCGCTTTCTCTTAATTTTAAGTTTTCAAGTAATTTTGAATGAATAAATTCTAATTGGGGATTTAGCTGCTTCTCTAGGTACTCTTCAATCAAGCTAAGAGTTCTAACTAATATTTTTCCTATCAACTTTAAAGGCGTAGTATTGATGGTGGATAAAAGTGAAGTTGCATTTTCCTTTATTAAATAGACAATTTTTTCGGCAAATGTTCCCTTCAAGCCCTCTTCCATTCCTAACATAGGATCAAAAGTCTTAATATGTTGGCTGATCTTTAGTAAAGTGGCTTTATGGGCTTCTAAAGCAAATTTCAATTGTTTTAGGTAGAGATAATCGTTGGAAATTTTTGCATATTCTAGAGTTTCACTTGATTCTATGCTTATTTCCTCTTTCTTTCTCAAGGTAATATTTAAAGAGGAAAGGGAAGAGAAAGAAGTACTTAGCTTCACCTCAGGGGAAAAGGAGAGATTTCGGGGAGGAGACGAAGAATGATTTATTTTAGCAGTTCCCCCTGCTCTAAAAGATTGTATTCTTTCTTGTAAGAGGTAACTTTTTTTTTCAAGTCGGGTGATATTATTAAATAATTCTGCTGTATGAGGGGCATATTTTTTAATAATTTTTTTATTACGTTCAGTCATCAGCTCTGAATCCAAGAAAATTTTATCCTTTAAAAATTTTTGGACCAAATTTAAAAGCCTGGTTTCATGCTGGGAATCCCATAGGGGGAAAGCCTTGTCTACTGCCACGGCGGAAAACTTCTCAGATTCTTCACAAAATTTTTCTAAAGCCACCTTTAAAGTCTTTTCCGCTTCTTTTAAGCCTTCCGAATAATATATCTTTTCTTCAGAGGCTTTTATAGCCTCATAGCCTAGTAAACGTAAAGATAGTAAAACAGCATGCAAAGGGAGATTTCTAGCTTCTTTTAAAGAAATTATCCCCTCCTCGTTTTTAAAAAAATCATAAATGTTTATGCCCTCAGGGTTAGGTAAAAAATTTTTTATACAATCGCTTGAGCCAAAAGAATTACTTGGAGAATAGGTACTTAGCTCAAAGCTAGTAGAAGAGTTTAACCTAGGCGCTAAAGAGGCTGGATCCCAACACACGTTATTCAGGGGCGGGCGAGAAGGCAGTGGATTTTTTAAAGAAGATTTTTCTTCCTTCTCTTTCTCCTTTTCTTTCTCTTTAAGGATTAAACGTTCTTTTTCTAAGTTACGCTTCCGTACACTAGCTGTTATTTTTTTCTTAGTCTCCCCTTTTTCTTGTTCTTTAAGCGGCGTAAAAAGAGTGATAAGATCTTGTACCGACCGATGTTTTCCTTTGGTACAACCAAGAGCATCAAAATCTTTGCTGGTAAGATTATTTTCTTGGCTTTTATGTATAGAATTAGGAATAGTATTCATCTAGCGCTCTCTTTTTAAATTCATTTTATATATGCTTAATTTTCATGTTATATACAAGTAATTTATCTTTATAACAAAATGAATACCTAAGAATAAAACATTTAAAGAATTTTTTTACCCCTTGGATTTGAATGAAAAAAGATTTAACTAACCCACAGGTACGCTCAAGATGTGCTTGGGTGCCCAAAGATCATCAACTTTATGAAGAATATCACGATAATGAATGGGGTGTGGCCGTCCATGACGATCTTAAGCACTTCGAGTTCTTAGTTTTAGAGAGTGCCCAAGCCGGCCTCAGTTGGGAGACGATCCTTAAGCGCCGTCTAAATTATGCCAAAGCCTTTGCTAATTTTAACTGGATAGAGGTAGCTAAGTTCACTCCGGAGCAAGTAGAAGATCTAATGAAAAATCCGGGGATTATCAAAAATCGTTTAAAAATTCATGCGACCATCCACAACGCTCAAAGATTCATGGAAGTACGTGAAGAATTTGGAACCTTTGATGCTTATGTCTGGCAATTTGTAGGGGGGAAAACTAAGAATAATTACCGGAAAAGTATCAAAGAAGTTCCTGCTGAGACAGAAGAGTCACGAGCCCTGAGTAAGGATTTACGCCGCAGGAATTTCAAATTTGTAGGCCCTACCATCATGTATGCTTATATGCAAGCAGTGGGTATGGTTAACGACCATACACAAGACTGCTTTTGCTATGTCCATGAAACTTAATCGATGCGCATTAATAGACGAGGAATAAAAAGTTTTATCTGCTATTCCTTGTTCCTTAGCTTTTTCTTTGCCTTGATAGCCTCTTATGTCAATCTTTATGAAGCTTTCCATTTAGTTAACAATAGATCAGGATTGTATGCAATTTTAGCTTGTCTAAGAGCCGTGATCCCTAAATCTTGCTCCAAGTTGATCCACTGCACGCTCTCAGGTAGGTTTGATGCAAAATCTCGATAAAGATAGGGTGTTGCCCCTTTAGTTGAGGTTAAAGCTTTGGTGAAATGCAATAAAGCTGTCTTTGGAGTCAGAAGTTCACCCAGCGTAAATCCAAAAGCTTGGCCATCAGCATATGCTATTCTCCCAAAAAGATGGAGTTTTGAGATTAACGTTAATGCTTCTAAACAAGAGTAGTAGTCGGTTGTTTCTTTAGAATCTTTCCTTTGCGACTGCCATTTCTCCAGTAGCTCAAAAGCCTCTTTCATGTTTTCCTCTTTAATTTCTTTAGATTCAAGGAAATATTTCTTTTCTAGCTGATTTAATAAATTTCTTCGGCTGCTTAATTCTCTACCTTGTAAAGTTTGCAGTTTGGATTTGCGAAAAAGATAGTCTGTATCGGCTCGACAAAAGCTCAAAGTCATATTCATCTTTTGGCACTCTTCTGCCCAAGCATCCGGAAGAGGAAAAAAGCTACAGATACGATCTGGCACAAGCTGGGAAAGTTTAAATTTTACTTGCTTAGGAGGCACACTAGGAATGACAAAACACTCATTATTCTGCCATCTTCCTCGAAGGCAAGGAGTTGAGCATTCTACAAACTGATAAGCATATTTTTTTCGGAATAATACCATTTAAACGAACTCCGTAAGTAGCAGCTATTGAGAATTGCAAACAGCCTTTTTCTAAATTCAAATAAGGAGGATAATTTAGGGAGAGAAAAGGTTTGGAAAGGAGGAAACCATGTTTGTAGCTTTTTATCATACAATAAAGGAATTAAACGCCATGGCAAAAAAGAAAGCTTATGGCAGTTACAGTTGTAAAATAAGAGCAGTGGTGATGGCGATGGAAGGAGAAAGCGCATATCAGATAGGAAAAGCGCTAGGTTATTGTACAAGCGCTATTCAAAAATGGATCCGAAGGTATAATGCTCAAAATTTAGAGGGCCTGAAAGATAGGAGGCCTGTAATAACAGGAAGAAAAAGAGCTTTAACGTTTGAGCAAGAAAAAGCCTTCTTAGAAAGGGTAGAAAAAGGGCCTGAACCTGACGAAAGCATCAATGTTTTCCACCTAGTTGATCTGCAAGCTATTCTAAAAAAAGAGTTTGGTAAAAACTTAACCTTGCAAGGAATTTGGACAATCTTACGTCGTTGCCGCTATACACCTTTGGTTCCTCGTCCTCAACATTATAAAGCTAACTTAAGAGAGCAAGAAGCCTTTAAAAAAAATTCCAGAAGTCATCACCAGCTTAAACAAACAATTTCCCAAGAAAAACATCGAAATTTGGTTTGAAGATGAAGCACGGCTTGGGCAACAAAGCACCTCTACTAAGGTATGG
>NZ_JAEMUE010000016.1:0-2092 GCF_018342435.1 Neochlamydia sp. AcF65 | reverse complement strand
TAAGAAAGAGAAATTCAAGCGTTGATTTATGTGTGTGAAGCGTTAAAGCTAAAAACTGATACGATTTCTTAACTAATCATTTGCCTAGCTTTTAAAAGTCAAACCAATTTTGCTTGGTGGCAATAGAGAGAGGGAAATACCTGATCCCATACCGAACTCAGAAGTCAAGCCTCTTATCGCCGATGGTACTGCACACAAGAGTGTGGGAGAGTAGGTCGCCGCCAAGCTTTTTTTTCTTTATTCAACTCGCGCTGCTATAAGCTTTTCTCCTTTCCTATCACTTTATCTTACCTCGCTCATACCTTTTTCTTCACTATTTGATATTTCAATAAATTTATTGCGCTCTCTCTCTGTATAGCACTATACTTGGAAAATTCCATTTAAAGAGTTAGATTTTCTTCTCTTAACGAGAAATAACAGAGAAAAGAAATAGATGAGCTATAAGAATTTTAAGTCATTTTAGATGGCAAGCGAGCAAGGCTTACATACTTTTGCCAAATTATCCCCACTCTTTTCAACGTTTAAAATCTTAATTTTACTCAATCAGCTACAGCTTTTCAAGGAAAAGCAAGAATAAACTCTTACTAAAATAGGCTAGAGCATTTTTCTGTATATTAATAAGATAGAGAATTTGGCCTACCTTCTTCAAAATTAGCTATCAGCTCTCGCTTTCTAGCACTATGGCCTACCTTGCTAGGCATTACTTAGCAGCTGTTGGCATTGTTGCTTGGCTGTCCATACGGCAGAACTAAATAAGACATTTTTGGCCACAGATTAAACTTATCTTAGCATTTTCAACTTTTAATCTTCTGAGGACAATGGGTAGCAAGCAGATGTGCTTATTACCATTTAGAAATGTGTGCTAAACTGAGAAAAAACTAAGCTGGTTTTATTCCCCTTTAAGAAGTGAGGGTTTTATTATGAAGAGGTTATTTAATCCAACGCTTTGTTGCTAAGATCAAAGCTTACTTATTTCGTCTTATAAGCTTTATCAAAGCTTTGATTACTCTCCAGCAGGGCCCTAGCTTAAAAATGACATGAATGGGCGCTAGGGAGCCACTAATGAAAGAATGCGGGTATAACCAGAATAAGTAATTGCTTAGGCTTTTAAAGGCCTTAAAAGGTCGCCTCATTTTATAATCGCTAGCTAAGCAGAAGATTCATCGCTTAATTTTAGGTGATTGAAGATTTAACGATCTTTAAAGTTAAAGTAAAGCTTCGAGTAATAGGGCTGAACTTGCCTATTTGCCATCCCTGCATGTGGCAGTCCAAACAAGCTCTTTAAAAACAAACCGGAAGCGTAAGCAAAACAAATCAGTTAGCTTACTTGGCAGTAGAGGAGTTATCTTAAGCGACATTATATTCAAAAAGAATGGCCATAGACTTAAATGCAAAGGTAGCCGAAATGAAGCGACAAAAGTTTTACTGCCAACTTTTAAAGCCGATCGAATTTTTTCTGGAGATCTATATAATTCCATGCAATAGAAAAAGCCTGGGCAGCTTTAAGCATGGCATCTAACTTGTGCTTAGTAGCTAACCTTAGCGAATGAAATACAGCAAAGTGGCATCAAAATGTTAGATTGCTAGAAAATCTAAAATAGCTTTTTTAAAGGCTAAACCTGTAGTTTTTAGTTGGAAAGTCTATCTCTGCCTTTATCTAAAAGGTCACTTCACCGGCCATGAGTGCTGGTAGCCTTGCATAAAACAAATAATTTTTTAGCAACTTTTTTTTGTAGATTATTAAGCTTCTAGAATGGGCGACAGCTGGGATCGTTTTATTTAGCGGCATCGTTAGCTTGATAGGAGTTATTATGTGCCTGCGTTCAAATTCTAATAAAGTTGAATTTTTTGGAAAGGAAAAGGGATGAAAATCTTAGAAGATAAACAAGAAAAAGAAAGGATAAAAATCAGCGATTCCCGCTGAAAAAAATTCCCTCTGTGATAAACTAAAAAAGAAATTTTTTTTTGTAAACCATTAGGTGAGGTTAGTTAGGGGAATGTGGGCGAAAGAGAAAAAATACCTTTGTGCTGCAGGTTTACTGGCCATCACACGTAAAGCTTTTACAAGGATCAAAGAACCCAGTGTTTCTTC
>NZ_JAEMUE010000015.1:0-92373 GCF_018342435.1 Neochlamydia sp. AcF65 | reverse complement strand
CTTCAATGGCCAGATAAAGTTCATACTCATGATGCTCTCTTGCTCCGCAGTACTCTGTACCACGATCGGTCAATATTCTTAAGATACGAATATCTTGCTCTTCAAACCAGGGAATGACTTGGTCATTCAGCATATCCGCTGCTACCAATGCATTTTTTCTATCGTATAGTTTGACAAAAGCTACCTTAGAATAGGTATCTATCACTGTCTGTTGATAAATGCGTCCCACACCTTTAATAGTGCCTACGTAATAGGTATCTTGAGATAATAAATAGCCTGGATGTTCAGTTTCAATTTCACCATGTGCCTCTTTTTCTTCCTTGGCTTTTTCAAGAGCTTTTAGTTGGTCCTCTGTTAATATCATTTCTTCTTGAGCCATTTTAGCTTCCAATGCTTTGAGACGTTTTTGAAAGGTCTCAAGATTGTATCGTAGCCAAACAGAACGCACACCTCCTGGCGAAATGAAAACCCCTTGTTTCTTAAGCTCGTTACATACTCTCAATTGTCCATAAGCAGGCTTTTGAAGAGCAAAATCAACCACAGCTTTTTCGATAGACTCGTCCACTCTGTTTTTTATGCAGGGTTTTTTACGCGTCATATCCTGAAGAGCTGCCTCTCCACCTGTTTCATATAGTTCTTTGAATCTATAAAAGCTATCTCTAGAATATCCCATCATCTTACACGCTTGGGATACATTTCCTAATGTTTCAGCTAGCTTTAAAACACCAAGTTTATTTTTTATAACTTTTTGATGAGTTGCTAAATTTGACATTTTGACACTCCTTATTGGTTTAAGTCGCTCACTTCACTTTTCCTGCTATCACTTTTAATGAGCAACAGGGCCTCAAGCTTCGCGACTTATAAATCGTGTTTCCTTTATTTTTATCACAAATGTCAGGTTAAGTCCTATCTATTACAAATAAACTTTTCTTGAAGCTAACACCTCTATAAATCTAGCCACATACCTTTCCTAGACTTCCTTGTTTAATTACAATCTCTTTTTTCATATATTTGTCTGCTTTTCTAAATCCCTTCGATACTGATAGATTTCTTTCAAATTATCGTAACCTATTGCCATATGGGGATGATTTTCACCATAAAGCTTAAGGTTAATATCAAGAGCTTTGCTAGTATACTCAGAGGCTTTTTCTAAATCGCCATATTTTTTGTAGATTTGTCCTAAATTATTGTAACGCGTTGCCACAGTGGGATGATTCTCCCCATAAAGTTTAAGGTTAATAGCGAGCGCTTTTTTAGTATATTCAGTCGCCTTTTCTAAATTACCTTGGGTCTGATAGATTGTTCCCAAGTTATTGTAGCTAATTGCCACATCAGGATGATTCTCACCATACAGTTTAAGTTTAATAACAAGAGCTTTTTTAGAATATTCACGCGCTTCCTCTAGATTACCTTGATTCTGATAGATTTGTCCTAAGTTGTTATAAATTATAGCTCTATCTGGAGAATTTTCGTCATAAACCATGCGGCTAATAGTCAATGCTTGAGTAGTATAAGCAATCGCTTGGCCTAAATCTCCTTGTTTTGTATGGATTATTCCCAAGTTTGTGTAGTTTTTTGCCAATCTAGGATGATTCTTACCATAAAGCCTAAGGTTCAAAGAGAGCGCTTTCTTAGAATATTTAGTCGCCTCTTCTAATCTACCTTGTTCTTGGTAAATTTTTCCTAAAACGTGATAATTTGTTGCCACCTCTGAATGATTTTTACCTAAAAGATTAAGATTGAGAGTAAGAGCTTTTTGAGCATATTCAACTGCTTTTTCTAACTTACCTTGTTCTCGGAAAATTTCTGCTAGGTTATTGTAGCGAATTGCCACGTCAGGATGATTTTCATCATCAAGCCTAAGGTTAATAGCAAGAGCCTTTTTGATATATTTACCGGCCTTTTTTAAATTACCTTGGGTCTGATAGATTGTTCCCAAGTTATTGTAACTTGCTGCTACATCGGGATGATTTTCACCCAAAAGCTTAAAGTTGATAGTTAGCGCTTTGCTAATATACTCAGCCGCCTTTTTTAGATTGCCTTGTTCCATATAGATTGTTCCTAAGTTATGATAGCTTGCTGCCACATTAGGATGATTTTCACCATAAAGCTTAAGGTTAATAACGAGCGCTTTTTTAATATATTCAGCCGCCTTTTTTAAATTGGCTAGCTCCAGGTAAATTGTTCCTAAATTATTGTAACGCATTGCCACAGTGGGATGAATCTCCCCATAAAGCTTAAAGTTAATAACGAGCGCTTTTTTAATATACTCAGCCGCTCTTTCTAGATTACCTTGTTCCAGGTAAATTGTTCCTAAATTATTGTAACGCGTTGCCACAGTGGGATGATTCTCCCCATAAAGCTTAAGGTTAATAGCGAGTGCTTTTTTAATATATTCAGCCGCTTGTTCTAAATTACCTTGGGTCTGATAGATTGTTCCCAAGTTATTGTAACTTGCTGCTACATCGGGATGATCCTCCCCATAAAGTTTAATATCAATTTCTTTAGCTTTCTTGACATATTCTGCCGCCTTTTCTAACTTACTTTGTTCTTTATAAATCTCCCCCAGAGTACTAAAATCTCTAGCTAAAACAGGATGATTTTTACCGTAAAGTCCAATGTCAATTTTTATAGCTTTCTTGGCATATCTTACAGCTATTTCTAACTTTTCTTGCTCTTTATAAATTTCCCCTAAGGTATTAAAATCTCTCGCTACATTAGGATGATTATTACCATACAACTTAATATTTATTGCTAGCCCTTGATTAACATATTCAGCGGCCTTTTCTAGGTCTCCTTGAGCTTGATAAATTATCCCTAGGTTATTATAAAGCCTTGCTACAACCGGATTATCCTTCTCAAAAAGTTTCTTGTTGATTTTAAGAGCTTTCTTAACATACTTAATTGACTGTTCTAAATCCCCTTGCTCTTTATAGATTCCTCCCAAATTACTGTAATCTCTTGCTACCACCGGATGATTTTCACAAAAAATATTACGATCAATTTCTAGCGCTTTTTTGATATAATTAAAAGCTTCCTTTAAATTTCCTTGTTCCTGATAGATTTGGCCTAAACTGTTATAGTCTCTTGCCACCGCTGGATAATTTTCGCTAATAACATTCGGATCAATTTCTAGCACTTTTTTGATATATTTAAAAGCTTCTCCTAAATTCCCAACTTCTTCATAAAGCATTCTCAATTGGTTATAAATTATTGCCACTAAAAAGAAGTTTTCCCCGTAAAGTTTAATATTAATAGCAAGTGCTTTATTGATACACTTAAAAGCTTTTTTTATATTTCCTTGGTTTTGATAAATTAATCCTAGATTGCTGTAACACCTTGCTACAGCTGGATGATTTTCGCCAAAACACGCAAGATTAATTGAGAGCGATTGATTAATATACTTAGCCGCTTTCTCATAAGCTTCTTGAGCTTGATAAAGCATCCCCAACGCATTTAATACTTGGGCATTTTGTGGATTTTCTTGTAGAACAATGTGATACCATTTTTTTGCCTCTTCATATTGAAAAAGTCTGAAAGCTATATCTCCTTGAGTTTTTGGTGAGTCATCCTCTAACTTAGAAAATTTAAGGTCGTCTTCATTCCCTGCTAGAAATTCTCGCATAGCTTGATAGAATGGAATACAAACACAGTAGATTGCTTTAATTTTTTCTAAGGTTTCTGAATCTAAAGTAAACTGCTTTTTAATAAGGTGGGGATTTTCAAATCCAAAGGGTTTAATCAGAGGGTTCATCATCTCTTGCTGGGCCTGATAATGGAAATAAGTTTTTAGACGCATGAATAATGCTATACTCATCCAATCCTTCAATTTTTCAGATGCGGTTTGAGTGAGAACCCCTTGCTTGTTCAGCTCATCAATTCTAGTAAATATGTCTGAAGCTTCTAATTTTTTAATGAGAGCTAAACGGTCCAACGCCAAATGAGGAAAACGGTAAAAATCATTTTTAACTCGAAAAAGCATTTCATGTCTTTCTAAATTGCGTGTTTCGGGTTCAAATGCCGCCATATCTTCGTAAAACAAATGTTGCTTGGCTAAGTGCTGGCGAAGATTAAGCCCTTCTTGATAAGGCATGTTAAGATTTAGTTGAATTTTTCTAGCATATTCTGCTGTTAATTCACGATCACCGAACAAATGAGTGAAGTTTAAAAGTTCCATAGGAAGATGGGGCTCTTTTTCATGCCACCACTGGCCTTCTTCATCTTTACCCATATACTGGGCCATCTGTCCAGGAGTTTGAATAAGCTCAAATGTCTTACCATTGCCAAAAGGGGTTTTACACCCCTTTCCTTCTACTCCTGCCCCATCAAAGGCAAAGCCTCGTGGTGTCATGCCATCAAAAAAATTGATGGCTTTTAAGCAAGGAATGTTTAAAGCAGGAAGAATGGTTTCCCCTAAGTTAATAACTTTTAGATGAAGTAAATTTGTAAGATTCCTAAAGTACTTCCTGTTTACTGGAGTATCTTGTTGTATAAGAATACCAAATTCTAAGTCAGAATAAGGAGTCATCTCTTCTCTAGCTAGTGAACCAAAGCCTATCATCGAGTATTCACAAGGAGCAGGTTCTAAGGTATCAATACTCTGCTCGACAAGAATTTTAAAGAAATCTTTCATTCCTTGGGCAATTTCCTTATAAAGCTCTCTTACTTCTTGAGAAGAAGGATTCTCTGGCAGAATTTGTATTTTCTCCTCTATTTTTTCTCTAAAAATCTTTAAGGTGCTGCGATTACTTTCAAATTGGTTCTTCATTACCTTGAAATCAAAAGGTTTTCCGTTACATTGTTTAACAAGTAAATTTTGTACTTGAAAAAGTCTATTTCTAAGGATTTCTTGTCTTTCCTGAGAAGCTAGGCGTAAGGCATAATTGTAAAGCCCTGCCGCTTGCAAAAGCGTTTCTGATGTCTCTTTTCTTAAATAAATATCACCTAATCTTTCTATACAAAGGCTTTCTTGGATAAGGTCTTTCTCTTCAACAGCACGTTTTAAAGCTTGCGTATAGGCTTCTTCTGCTTCTTTTATCTCCTTGTCAGATAAAAGCTCCTTACTATTCAATGTCTCTAGGGGGCTTTTTAATGCATTTGCAGGTAGGGAATTAGAAAGAAAAATGTTAGAAGAGCTTTTCGAATCTAAGGAAAGAGAAAAATCTCGCTTTATGGGCTGTGCATAAACAAAGTGGCCTCCTAAGTCCACGATAAAAATGTATTCTTGAGGTCTTTCTTTTTGAGGGATAGTTTTCCATTCCTGCGATCTATTCTCTTCACATAAGCCTTGTTCTGAAAAGATCAGCCTATCATGTATACCGCAAACCAACTTCTCTTCATTAATTGTTACTAGCCTAATAGGAATAGATAAGGATGAGGCTAATAGATCACCTTCACCTAAGCCACTTACCCAAGTAGATTTTCTTTTTATTTCTTCGGCTCTTTCGCTGTCGGTGTGTTTAACAATATCAGCGAGCACTTGCCTTAAATAGGAAATTTTATCTTCACAACCGTCTAATAAAGGAATTTTTCTAGAAAGACAAGCATAGCTTCCTAAAAAAGCGCTAAAGAAGCAGTCGCCGTCACTCGCCACACCTTTTAATTCAAAGCCTTCCTTGCTTAGAAAGTGAGCCGCAGTATTTACCTTGGCTACCATTGTGTCACTAATAATGGAGGTAGGATCATGCCACAAGGATTTAACTATTTGAGATAAGTTCCATGGAGGAGAAGAAAGATCTGCAAAATTTGCCTTACTATCATGTAGCCTTTCTTCAGGGGAGCTAACTCTAAAGCTTTCTGAATAAAGCTTTTTCCATAAATCGGCTTGTTCAATTAACTGATTCCATTCTTTGCAAACTAAACTAGCTCGGTACAAATCTTGCGGCCTCAATTGTGCGAATATCTTTAAGCTAATTGCTGCATATAAGCCCGTGTGTGGTATAAAAGGTAAAAATTTTTTTTCTATTTTCTTGAATGCAGGAAACAGAGAAGGGTTAGTACGTGAAATTTCTGAACTCATAAGTTTATCCATTGTTTGGCTAATTTTATGCTTACTTGAATTCTAACGGCCATATAGTTACGGCTTAAAGTTTTTTTGCTATACTGTTTTTTTACTTATCTCTAAATGTTTAAAAAAAATAATACTTTTTCTTTTCAAATAAATCTACTATAAAAATGTTTTTTGCAAGTGAATAGCTCCTTTTACCCATAAATTAATTAAAAAAGTTAATTTAAAGATATATTTTTCCTTTGAAAACAAGAGAAGAAAATGAAGCCAGATATTCTTAATATTTATACCATTATCTTATCAGCTCCCCACAGCTTCAGATACAGGGCTATCCAATCTTTTAGACGGCCAGATTAGCCATAATAAAATCACCCACTTTCTTAATAACAATCAGGAGAATCAAAAGAATTATGGCAGTATGTTAAAAAAGAAGTACGCAAAATAGAACAAGATAAGGGAGGAGCATTGCAGGAAAATTGCATGAAGATTTTATTTGCCATTTAGCATTTCCATCGTGTGTCCTAGACAGTACTTGACCTGACAAACATGAGTTACCTGGCAGGTACTATTTATGTCAGTTGTAACTTATCTAACATCTTTTCTTGCGCAAGATGTTTTGCATCTAAGAATGTTTGTAAAGGCGTATTGCCAAAACAATACTTCCCTGTATGGGTTCTCTCGTTATTATACTCATTCATCCATTTATCCACATCCTCTTGTAATTCTTCAACATTTTTAAACACTTTCTTCCTAAAACTATGGCATAAAATTCGTTCTGCATGGTCTGATGAAACCTTTCGCAGATTCCATTGGTTTGAGGATGTCTGGCTTTGGTGCGAGAATGATCAATATCTTCGATAGCTAGATAAAGTTCATACTCATCATGCTCTCTTGCGCCCCAGTACTCTGTCCCACGATCGGTTAACACTTTCAAAATCCGAACATCCTGCTCTTCAAATCAAGGAGTGACTCGGTCATTTAGCATATTCGCTGCTACTAACGCATTTTTCCTATCGTATAGTTTGACAAAAGCCAACTTAGAATAAGTATGTATCAATCACTGTCTGTTGATAAATGCCCCTAAACGCCTTTAATAGTGCCTACATAACATAATAAGTACCTTGGAATAATAGATAACCTGGATGTGCAGTTTTAATTTCGCCATGCGCTTCTTTTTCTTTCTTGGCTTTTTCAGAAGCTTTTAGTTGGTCCTCTGTTAATATTATTTCTTCTTAAAGCCATCTTAAGCTTCGAATGATTTGAGACGTTTTCGGAAAGTCTTAAAGATTATATCTTAAGCCAAACAGAACGCACGCCCCCCGGTGAAATGAAAACTCCTTGTTTCTTCAAGCTCGTTACATACTCTTAATTATCCATAAGCAGGCTTTTGAAGAGCAAAATCAACCACTGCTTTTTCGATAGACTCGTCCACCTTGTTTTTATACAAGGTTTTCTACGTGTTATATTTTGAAGGGCTACTTCTCCACCTGTTCTATACGGCTCTTTAAATCTATAAAAGCTATCTCTAGAATATCCCCTCATTTTACATGCGTGAGATACATTTCCTAGTGTTTCAGCTAGCTTTAAAACACTTAAGCTTGTTTTTTATATCTTTTTGATGAATTGCTAGATTTGACATTTTGACACTCCTTGTTGGTCTTGGGGCCACCCCCTTCAACTTTAGCCCTATCACGTTAATGAGCCACAGGGCCTCAAGCTTCGCGGCTTTTAAATCGCGTTTCCTTTACTTTTATCATAAATGTAAGATTAAGTCTTATCTATTACAGTTGAAGCGAAGTGCAAATCTTTTACGTCTATTTCTGTAGCGATCTGCTATAATTTTAAATCGCTTAAGGAGGCCAATGACGTTTTCATTGGTAACTCTTTCTCTGGATAAACTTTGATTTGTTCTTTTATCCTCTTGAGTTAAAGGATTCTTCTTACTTCTTTTCTTGGGCATCTGGGTTTGGGCATGCAGCTTTTTTAATCCTTGATATCCTGAATCGGTTAACACTCTTATTTGTGGATTGATTTTAACCTGGGATTCTTTGAATAGCCTAAAATCATGCTTTTTGCCATTGTTATAGGAAGTGCAAATCACTTTCTTGCTTTTCTTATCGACTACAAGCTGCGTCTTTAGGGTATGTTTTTTCTTTTTCCCTGAATAATAGCGCTTTTGTTTTTTTTAGGGCGCTCAATAGGCGTTTCTGTAGCATCAATTAAAATAACCTCGTATTCCGCATCGCTTTTCAAAAGCTCTTTACGTCCCGGTAAAGCAAAATCTGGATGCTTGATTAATGTATCTTCAATCCACTTCACCGCTTTATAAGCTGAGCTTTCACTGATTCCATAGCTTTGGCTAATATGGAAATAGGTTCTATATTCTCGCATATATTCCAATGCCATCAACAGCATGTCTTCTAAACGCAGTTTATATTTACGCCCGCCTTTAATCTTCTTGGCCGTATCGGCTTCCTGTAAAATTTGCACCATCTTATCAAAAGTACTACGCTTTACCCCTGTCAATCTGCGAAACCGTTCATCATCTAATTTCTCTATCTTATCAAATTTCATGGTGCCTCCTTTAAATGTTGAGTCACCATTTTACTAAAATTTACATTTTATTCCAGTTTCGAAAGAGGTCTAATGCCTTTTCAGATTACCAACCTTTGAGGATAAGCTCTACCCTGCTTTTAACAGAGGCAAAAATAATAAGTGAATATATCGATAAACTACTCGCTCAGATAACAATCTGACACAAAGCTCAAAAAATAAGGCTTTATGCTAAGACAGCATGAGAATAAGGCCTGCTGCCTATATTTCGACCACCTTTTTACCAGCAAGCGCAAAGATGCGATTGTCTGCATTCTTAGTGACAGTAGAGCCTCCTACAAAATCGCTGAAGGCGGGCAAAATAGCTAGAGAGTCAGAAATCTGAAAGCAACGCAAATTCAGTTGATCGTGCCTACTTTTGAGTAAAATCTGAGGGTGAAGATGCCCTGACCAAACAAAGTAGTTTTCTATGGTTATAGGAAAATGGTTGAAGTAAAAAGGCTTGATCGCCAAGTATTCTTGATGGACCTGTAATTTCCAGCTTGCCGGCATATAATTTTTTAACGCTTGATCGTGGTTGCCCAGGATAAGATCTACTGAGCAATCGATGGTAGAAAGCCACTCGCCAAATTTTGATTGCACACCTTCTGAGAGGCCATTTTGCGCGTGAATAAGATCGCCTACCACGATACAGCGTTGGGCGCCTGTATGTTCGATTATATTTCTAAGGTTGATCAAGTCTTGATCCATGGCCCCTTCAGGTACAGCAATTCCCGCTCTTTGCATAGTGGCTGCTTTTCCAAGGTGAATATCCGCAACTATTAAAGCCTTATTTTCTTCCCAATAAGCAGCCCTTTGCGGTAACAATTGAATAGTTTGCTCGCGGATTTTTATCGCTATCATTTTCTTTTCCAGCTATTTTTAATTTTCTCAATACGCTCTTCTAAAGTTTCATTGGTAAGATGGCCACTCACTCTTTCAATATAGAGAGGCAGAGCCAATGGACTTAACTTGGGAGGGTGCGTAAGAATGATAAGGGAGGTGGACAATCTTTTCAACACTTGCAAAATTCTATTTAACTCAAATTGTTGATGGATTACCTCGCTTTTTGCCTGTTGTATCAATAAATTCGAGGGGTCGTATTTACTAAAAACCTCATAGAGTAAACTACTACTCACCTGCACTTGACGATGGGTTTTATGCTTACCTGGATACCCTTGAAAAATAAGCCCTGAAATGCGAGCGATGTCTCGAAAAGAAGAGCGCGCTAACTCATGAAGATTGATCAGCGAGGTAATCTCTTCTTCAAGCTTATCGAAAGCAAATAAAGCATTATTTAAACTTTCTTCGTTGAAAGGCGTGCAACTAAGAATTTCCAGGCCGTAATCGTTAGAACTTAAGGTAAACGTACCGGAGTTGCATTTAGATAAGCGGGAAGCAATAATATAAGCAAGCCCCTGATGGACAGCTTTTCCTTCAAAAGGATAGAAAAAAAGATGCCAGCCCTCTCGTGATTTCAAACTCTCGATAAGCATCTCATTTTCATGGGGAATGGAGGAGAGCTTTTTTTGTATGGCAAGAATTTGCTCTAAAAAAGCATTTTCCGGGTAGATCTCTTGAGATGGATTTAAAGATTCCCTTAACATTTTTCCTAGATGAGCAGAAAAGGGAAGCCTGCCACCGCGCCATACGGCAGCAGTCTTAGGCACCCCTTTACTGAGGCGCACATAAGCTGTTAGGTCACGAAATTGAATAAGTTCTAAAAGACGGCCCCCAAATAAAAAACGATCGCCTTTTTTCAAGCTAGATAAAAAGTTTTCTTCAATGATCCCTAAGGATTTTCCATTACTCATTTTAACAGGGATATGAGGTTCGGAGGTGATCGTACCGATATTCAAGCGATGAAACTGTATAATTTTTCTATCGACAACTTTATAAAGATCTTTTTCTATAATAAGCTTTTTATATTCAGGATAGGCCGTTAAAGCTTTTCCTCCATGAATTAAAAATTCTAGGCAGCTATCCAGCTCTTCTAAGGTTAGATCTTTAAAGGCATAGGTCGTTTTAATCTCTTTAAACATTTCATCCTTATTAAATCCTCCACCAATCGCACAAGTCACTAAGTGCTGGATAAGAACATCGAATGTATGCGTTAAGGGTAGACGATTTTCAATCAATTGCTGCTGTAAAGCTTTGCGATAACTTTTCAATTCAGCAATCTCTAAAGCATGGGTAGGAACAATCAACAAACGGCAAGGAGTAAGAGGACGGTGAGAGGAACGACCTGCTCTTTGCAAGAGACGAGCAATACTTTTAGGCGATCCTACTTGAATCACTTGCTCGACAGGAGAAAAATCAATTCCTAAATCCAGCGAAGAAGTACACACTACGCATTTTAGGATCCCCTCTTTCAGACGTTGTTCAATGAGTTCTCTTTCTTTTTTATCGATCGAGCTGTGATGCAGGCCTATTAAATTTTTCCATTCTGGCTTAGCCTCTTCTATTGCTTGATACCAGCGCTCGGCTTGCGAGCGAGTATTGGTAAATATCAAGGTCGATTGATGAGGAGAAAGCTTAGCAAGAACATAGGGAAGCATGCCTAGACCCGATTTTCCTGCCCATGGCAGCTTTTCTATGCTACTCGGCAATAAAGTCTCTAGGATAACTTCCCTTGGCATCTTAGTCACAATCAAAGAAGCTTTACGATCTATGCCTACACAAACCTGCGCAGCTTGCTCCAAATTGCCAAGCGTGGCTGTCAGTCCCCATATCCTTACACTTTTACTCCAGCTTTTCAAGCGAGCTATACAAAGTTCTAGTAAAACGCCACGTTTTGTTCCCAAAAGTTCATGCCACTCATCGATAATAATAGCCTGTAAGTGGGCAAACTGCTCCTTGGCTCCTGCGTTGCTTATCACCAGCGCCAAACTTTCGGGGGTAATCAGCAAAATCTCCGGAGGATTCTTAGCTTGCTTAGCTCTTCGGCTTGTCGTGGTGTCTCCTGTTCTTTTTTCTACTCGATAGGGAAGCTTAAGATCAAGAATAGGCTGTTGAAGGGCTAGTTGAATATCACTAGCCAAGGCTCTTAAAGGGGTAACATAGAGAATTTGCACACCTTTAGCGCGATGATGATGGAGGTGGGATAAAGCGGCAAGGTAAGCGGCATAGGTCTTACCTGCCCCCGTAGGGACCGAAATTAACCCATCCTTTGCTTCAAAAAAGGCTTTCCAAGCTTCTTGCTGAAAGGCAAGAGGGCTCCATTCTTTTATTTTTAACCAATCCAGAATAAAAGCTAATTCTTTATTGCTCATTCAAAAATTCTAGCTTAATTTGTTGCAGGGTGTCGCATTCTGTAAAAGGCTTATCATTTCTCCAGCGTGCAATGCGAGGAAAACGTAAAGCGATCCCCGATTTATGCCTTTTAGAACTCTGGATCCCTTCGAAGGCTATTTCAAAAACTTGTTCAGCTTTCACTTTACGCACAGGGCCAAATTTTTCTTCGGTGTTACGCCTAATCCATCGATCGAGCTTATCAATCTCTTGCTGAGATAATCCCGAATAAGCTTTGGTAATAGGGATTAATTCCTGTTGATGCCATACGCCAAAAGTATAATCTGTATATAAATTTGCTCTTCTACCCGTGCCTGCTTGAGCATAAAGAAGGACAGCATCAATTGTCATAGGATCTATTTTATATTTCCACCAATTTCCTCTTTGCCTCCCTGTACCATAGGGGGAGTTCAAGCGCTTAAGCATAATCCCTTCGGTTAAAGTATGCTTAGCCATTAAGCGTTTTTCATGGATCTGTTCCCATACGTTAAAAGCAATAAGAGGAGAGATTAAAAATTTTGGATGAATTTCTGCTAATTCTTCTAAAATCTTACGTCGATTGATTAAAGCTTCTTTTCGGAGGTCTACACCGTTATATTCTAAAAGATCATAAATCATAAATACGACGGGAGCTTCTTTTTGGATAGCTTTGGAAGGCGCTTTTCTTCCTAGCCTTTTTTGCAAGACCCCAAAGGATAAAGGGGTTTCATTCTCATAAGCAAGGATTTCGCCATCTAACACTGTTCCAGGGGGAAATTTTTGGATTCCTTCTAAGATCTCAGGAAATTGATCGGAGATAAGCTCATTACCGCGCGACCAAATAGCTGCTGCTTTTTCTCTAAAAACAACTTGCGCACGGATACCATCCCACTTCCATTCTGCCTGCCATTCATGGGGATGGGATAAAGCTTCCAAGTTTCCTTCCAAAGGCGAAGCTAGGTAAAAAGGATAAGGATTTAAATAGTTATTTTTCTCTTCGACAACTCTTAAGCTATCAAAAAATTTGGCAGTAGGCTGCCAATGGCCCATGACACGTTGACTTAACACCTCTTTGGGTACCTCAAGAGCTTGGCTTACAGCTTTAATAGCCGATAGCTGAGAAACACCGATGCGAAAGCCCCCGGTAAGAATTTTATTAAAGATAAAAATCTCTTTTTTACTGAGACTCTTCCAGATTTCTACAACTGTACTTTTTTGCTCTTCCTCTTTCTTGGATTTTAAAGGTAGAATAAGGTTTGCCATCCAGGCAGACAAAGATAAATCAATCAAATGATTTTTACTGGAAGATTGCTCTAACAATAAAGATATTGTTTCGGCGGTATCTCCTACTGAAGCATAGGATTCTTCAATCAGCCAAGCTGGCAATTGGGTAATCTCTCCACACCAGGTGAGTAAAGTCTTAGAGCCTATTAACCTTTTTAACCTATGCCCGCTTAAGAAAAATAATGCCCAGGCGCCATCTTCGGAAGGAACCTTTTTAAAGTATTCTTCCATATAGCGTAGCTTTTCATTAGTCGATGAAGTTTGATCAATCAGATCAAATAATTCTGTAAAATTTTTCAATCGATCTCTTCCTCTAGAACATCTAATCCTTTTAATTCCCTCGCATCAATATGCAACTGCTCGCGCAAATATCTTGCTAATCCATCGGTGTTGCCATGGGTAGTTAGCACAACTTTAGCTTGGCTCTGCTTAATCGTTTGTATTAATCCTTCCCAATCCGCATGATCGGATAGCACAAATCCTTGGTCCATGCCTTTTCTTTTACGGGCGCCCCTTACTAGCATCCATCCTGAAGCTGCAGCTGCACGAAAGTGAGGAAAACGTTTTAGCCAAGGTGAGCCTGCGGCAGAAGGAGGCGCTAAAATCAGATCTTTTGAAAATGTATAGCTTTTTGGCTGTTCACTACAGGCCATGAAGGGCAGCATCTCAATCCTCTTTTCTGCATAGATTTTCGTTAAGGGCATCATGGCTCCATGCAAGTAGGCGGGCTGGTCTGTGTAAGACTTTAATAAAGAGAGGATACGTTGAGCTTTTCCTAATGAATAAGAATAAATAATGGAAGGATGATTGTCGGCTTTGTTTTCTTCCCACCACTCAAACATCTCCTTAGCTATTTCCAAACTATCTTGCCAGCGATAGATAGGTAAACCAAAGGTAGATTCGGTAACAAATATATCGCATTCTAATGTTTCAAAAGGCTGGCAAGTGGGATCTAAAGCTCTTTTATAGTCACCGGAGATAACGGTGACGGTGCTATTGGTTTCTATACGTATTTGCGAAGAGCCCAAAATATGACCTGCTGGATGAAGCGATACCCAACAATCTTTTATTTTCACCTTTTCCCCATAGGAAAGCACCTGTAACGAAATATTACTTCCTAATCTATGGAGCAGTAAATCTTTTGAATCTTTTGAAGCGATATAATGCTGATGGCCACGATAAGCGTGATCTCCGTGGGCATGGGTAATGATAGATAAGGGCACGGGTTTCCATGCATCAATATAAAATTGCCCCGGGCAACAATACAATCCTTCCCGTCTCACTTCTAAGGGAATTTTCATTTGGACCTTTGCCGGTAGATAAGTTTAACGTGCAAAAGCTTTTTTGCTGGCATTTACGGTTTTCTTATCTAATCCACGAGCCTTAACAAGAATTAAATAAATTAGCCAACCGCAAATCCCTTGCTAAAGCTGTCTTTTTTTTGTCCTTAAAGGGGCCAATAGTTAAGCAATAGCAAAGCAAAGGAAAATATTTAGAATTTGCTTAAATAAAAATCCTAAATTAGGCAGCTCTTCGGCTAGCTAGCCTCCTAATTTTATTCATCCTGCAGCTTACTTTTTAGTTTCCTTATCTCTTGGGTGCCTTCAATCTTCTAAATGGTTGTGCTTAGAGGCAAGGTGAGAGATAAATTGTCTAAAGGCAGGCGTGTCAATTAGGTTTTCTAACCATTCATCATTAAGCATATCCTCTAAGGCTGGCAGCGTTCCTGCCTGCTCGGCTCGCTCTAAATAGTGCATAGCCGAAGGATAGTTCTGTAATAAAGAATGCATACAGGCTAAATTATAAAAAGTATGGGCACAGCCTAAAGACAACGCATGCATGAATTTTTGCTCGGCTTCCTGATAATAAGTTTTACTGCGCTCTGGACGAATTTCTTCATGCACCAATTCTGCTATATTTAAAAAAGCTAATCCACAATCATTCCAAGCCATCTCATCTTCGATGTCTATATTCAAGACCAATCGAAAATGTTCAATAGCACTGTGCAAAATATCTACATCCGAGGTTGCTTCTCCTAGATGTGATAAAGTTACAGCTAAATTATAGCGAGCATTCGTAAAATTGGGATCCATTTCTAAAGCTTTATTTAAAACAGTGATAGCTTTTTCATAATGAGAAACCTCTTCTGAAAAATCCCCTAAAAAATCAAGGGCACAGCCATAATTATAGAGCCATTCAGGTTCATAGTGTCGATGATAAAAAGCTTCTTCCTGTAGGTTAATTACCTTCTCAAATTTTTGGATGGCTGCTTCCAAATAATTTTTATCATTTGTAAGCTCAGAAAGCTTCATTAAAGCTAAGCCCCAATCATTCCAAAACTGAAAAGGGAATTGTCCTCCTAAATCGCAAGCTTTTTGAAAACAACTCACAGCATTTTCCACTTGCTGAGAATCATTCCAATATTCACCAATATAAAAATACGAGGTGGCAAGGCCATACCATAATGCAGAATCTTGCTTATGAAGGGTAAGCCCATGCTGGAATTTATCGGCAGCTTGCACGTAATAGCTTTCCTCACCAAAGTAGCGCCCGAGCTCATTTAAGCAAGCACCGTATAAAGCCCAAATGTGTGGATTTCTAGGAATTAACTTAAGGCTACGCGTAATCTTGTGTTCGGCTGAATGCAAAAGAGCAAGAGATTCTGTATGTATGCCGAAAATCATTTCAGCCTCTCCCCCAAAAGCAAGAAGCAAGGGATGATCTGGATCAATTTGGGTAGCTTTAGTAAATTTCTCAATGCAAGCAACATTATAAGTGGGGTTTTTTTGTAACTTACAGGCGTTTAAATAGAGTTTCCCCCACCGTAGCCATAAGAAAAAGTTAGCTTCCTGCCCTTTGGCAGCCTCTTCAAAAGCAGTTTGAGCAAGTTCAAAATGCTGCAGATCACCTTTAAGATCGTAGAGCTTCTCATAGCAAAGAGCAAGCTTAAGCCATCGATCGGAGCATTCAGGCTCTTCACAAACAGCTAAATGATAATACTCTATCGCCTCTTCGCAATATTTATGCTGTTTAATAAGCTCGCTTAGCTCCACTAATGCCTCTGCCATATCTTGCCAAAAATCTGCACATTGGTGGCCTAATTGCTGGGCTTGTCGATATCTTTGGATAGCTTGATGAAAATCCACCGGCTCTTCAGAAGAAAGGCCGATAAGGTAGCAACTTAATCCCCATTTCCAAAAAAAACGGGATTTAACTTCTACCGGCTGATTTTCTAACAGAGCATACCCTGCCTGAAATTTATACTGAGCTTTTTGAAAATAATAGGGATTTTGATGAAATAAGCCACTTAAGATTAGAGTTTCTGCCCCCATTAAATAGGCTTCAAAAAAGTTAGCATCCCGAGCAATAGCTTGGGCAAAAGCTTCTATGGCAGCAGCAAGACAGCGAGCATTTTCTTTTTGGGAAGCAAACACTTTTCCTTTAAGGAAATAAATAATAGCATGAGAAGGGGCCAGGCTTTCAGCCAAGGCAAAACTCTCTTGGAAGTTCACACTTCCTCTTTTAAGTTCTAACTCACCTTTTTTAATGAATAACTTAGCTAAAAGAATTTTTTCCTCATTCCCTAAAGAATGGAGGTTATAGGAAGCGGTGAAGCTATCTAATAAATCGAAAGCTTCTTTTTCTATAATTTCTTGCAGCTTTTTAGAAATTGAAATGTCATTATCCATAAACGACCATCTTATTATTCATAAAATGTTATACTTTTTTAAGATAATTTACAATCTTTACCTAGATGAGCCTTCTTTAAGCTCATCTTATTGATATACAAGATCCTTTATTATGTCTACCTCAACTTTTTTGTATACAGCTCTCGCTGCTTATCTCACCTTCTAAAAGCTGTTAGCAGCATCCCTAAATTCACCTTGCTATCAAGCACTTAAAAACACTAAAACCATTAAATTATTATCAGAAATTATTCACAATTTTTAATCAATGGCTTTTTGGTAAAAAATTTTCGCCAGCCTCTTATGCTATCCCCAACATACAAGCTATTTTACCTCTAGAAGCAACTTATCCCCGAGAAAAAATGAAATAAATTTTATGACTTATTCACTCTTGCTGGATAACCAATCAGTAGGTTGAGAAGAAATATATGACTACCTACCCAAAGATTCATCGGCCTACCTTAGGGATAATGCTTTTTATCATTTAAAGCTAGCCTTATCATAAGAGCTTTAGGGCAAGTATGATAAGCGCTTTTATTCTGCGCTTAAGGAACTATAAAAAAATGATTGAGCACACATTTTTCAAGAAAACTATTTTAGTACTTTAAACAATTTTCTTGCTCGGTAAGCTTAAGAGGATTTATATCGCGAGATAATAAAAAATTTTTACTCCTTATTTAGCAAATTTCTGTTATGGAATGATAGGCGTGGTGCAAGCAAATGAATGAAAGGTAGCCAGCTTTCCCGTAATATGAAGCAGTTACTTTTATTTTTAAAACTTAAGATAGATTCAGCATTTATCGAGAAAACATATCGTAGCCATCATGGGTAAAAATCTAAAGTTATTTTTTTTAATTAATCCTTTCTTAAAAGGCATATTTTCTTCATGAATAACAGCTTATTTAAAGTTCTCTCTTAATAATTTTCAAGCAAGTTGCTCACTCAACCTAAGCAGATAAAAGATAAAAGAAGCTCTTAACTAAACATTTTCGCAAGCTGTTCTCATCCTTTCGATGACGTTTGTCACATACTCTTTAGAAGGAGGCTCTAATCCTTCGGCTGTGTAGTAAGCAAAGGCTGCTACGCCTGCACCAATAAATACAATAGGCGCCCAAGTAATCGTAAAAAAGGCTGTTACGATACCCGCTATAAGCGCCACAGATGCTATCTTTGCTATCAATATGTCTCGAATCTCCGCGGTGTTATTAAAGCGAAAATTATCGAGGCAGTCTCCATTGATCAGCCGAGTACTATAAAACTGAATTTGATCGATTAATCCCATACATCCTCTTTTATTAAATTATAATTGAAAAAAAAGCAAGTATAAAAAATGTTATAAACAGGGGTTATATTTATTATTAAGTTATTAAAAATTCACTTAGAAGGCAAATCATTTATTAAGCTCTCCAATTTACCCAAATTGAAGCAAAAAGAACAAGAAAAATACTAGTCTTCTAAATGTAAAGGGGTATATTCATCAATTAATAAAGAATGACAAAGCGTAAAATGGATTTCTTTAGGATCCACCACTTGAGGCATTTGAAATCCTTCTGTAATTTTTTTAGAATCCCATTTCCAAAGATAATAATTAGACAAAAGAATAATCCAATAATCTTGACTACCCTCCCATAGCTTGGCCCTTTTTTGCTTAAGCTGAGAGGCAGCTGTAACTTCATCTAGAGAAAATCCATCTCTACATATAATTTTTATCTGCTGGAGCGCCAAGTTTAAAGTAGAATCAATCTGTTTATCATCCACATGAAATTGCACAGTTATCCACGGATATTCTAAACAAGGGTATAAAGGTAGCTCATACCTTACATCCATTCCCCTGCTTTCAGAAAAATGAGTTTCTATATGATTTCTTAAGCGAGTCTCTATCATCTGGCAAGCAAGCTCCAGATGTTCTAAGTTAGTAGGATTCAAGCAGAGATGAAGAGGCAGAGATAAATAAACTAAACTTTCTTGGCTATGGGGAAGATGGTGAATTTTAGTTAACCTGACTTTAGGAGCTCTCTTATAATGAGGAAGGATAAATTTCTGATCTATCTTTTGGACATCCAGGGTGGAGAAACTATCCATACAAAGTTTTTTTATTTTTTCGATATTAAATTTACCTACAATGATGCAAACAAAGTCCGCAGGGTTAGAAAAAGCTGCACGAAAAAACCTTTCAGACTGACCCACGTTAGCTTTTTTAAGATCCTTAAAACTTAAAGGATTTAAAGCATGCTGTTCATGCACCGCAATAACCCTTAAAAGTTTATCGCTGTCTACTTCTCTACCTCTTCGTATCAATTCATCCTTTTTACTTTTCAATACCTGATTGAAAGCTTCAGGAGTACATCTGGGCTGCTGAAAGATCTTTTTAACTAACGTAAAAAATGTCTCCAGACTCTCGGGGGGGAAAGAAGCATCAATGGATCGAACGAAAGGCTCTATTTTAATATTCAATTCTATGGATTGATCATATAGGAGCGCCGCTAGCTTATCAGGACACCATTCCCCTATCCCAGATTCCATAGCAACACTTGCTGCCAATTCAGCTGAAGCGCGATCTTCAGGTTCCACAGATCCATAACCACCTAGGGCCACCAAACGCACGGAGATCTCATTCTCTTCATCATTTGTTTGCTTCAATATGACTCTCATGCCATTTTTCAAGCGACATTCACTTATAGAAAGGGTAAAGAAATCTTTTTCATCCAAAACTACCTCTTGGGCAAGATCCTCAGGGTTAAAAGATAAAGATTGGGCGTTTTCTAAGCTCTCAAGAGAAAAAAAAGGCCAGATGCACAGGAAAAAAAGATAGATTTTATCAAGCATAAACCGTCATTTTTAAAAAATTAAATATTATTCCGGAGTATAACAAGGGATTGTTAAGAAATATTAAAGAAACTTTTTCTCCTTTTGCTGATTTTAAGTAATACACATTGACAAGAAGGGTGGAAATTGCTTAACCTAACCGCATATTTATAATATTTAAGCCCAAGTGGTGAAATTGGTAGACACGCCAGATTTAGGTTCTGGTGCCGTAAGGTGTGTAGGTTCGAGTCCTATCTTGGGCAAATTTCCAGAAATAGTAATATTTCTGGTTTTTCATTTTATAAGTAGTTGGTTTTTTTGTAGGACAAGCCTTAGAACTAGCTTTATTTTTGCGACTCAATATTTTCCACCCTATAAAACTAATTTTCCAGGCTACATAAAAAACAAACATTTTCCGTTTCACATCCCAAAGGCACCATTTGGAAGTAAACATCCCTATGTGTCAAAAGGTTAATGCCCTACCTGCTCTATTTTTCAAAGGCTGGATCATTAAACCTTAGGGCTTCCCTATCAAGCTTTAATTTCTCTATCTGAGTCTGACTATGAGGTTTAAGACGGTTATAAAAGTCAGCTTCCAGCTGGCCTGTTACAAATCCTTGCTGATCAAACTTACGTAGGTTAGCTTCATGGTTAGTTAGCTGGCTCTTGAATTTGCTGAGCTGCTCTCTCTCTCTATCACCTTCTTTAGCTTCAAAAGCAGCTTCCATCATGGCTAAATAGAGTTCTACCTCTTCTGGATTAGGACAAAGGTTTTTCAAGTAAATATCAAACTTATCATTAATCCCTAAGGCACTCACGTCCCCTCTACATCTTCTAGGACAGTGGATAACAAACCTATTTGCTGTAATGGCCAGAAGAGTGACTTTCGGTCAATTTTCGACCGCAATCCGAGCTCTTTAGATGGCAGCTTATGGGATATACCCCACAATTTTCCTCTCGATTTCGCCCACCAAGAACCTCATTCGCGGGTAAACAATAATGTTACATGTGATATATGGCTCAGAAAGAGCTTATCTAGGAAAAGCTTCAGCATATGTCCGAGAACCCCTGAAATATTCTCAAAACTCATATCTTTAATTTGTAAATCATCTAGGGTTTAAGCCATTCCTTTTATTTTCCTAAGGCAGCAAGGGGTGTATTCGAATGGGATTCACTCAGCCGGGTGTAACCGCGTAATGCGGATTTGGCAGGACTAATCATAATATTAACATCTTGGCCTAATTCATTGAGGAAGCGGATAAGTCGCTCAAGTGAAAAGCTACGCAATCTTCCGCGAATTAAAGCAGAGATTTTTGGTTGGTCTATTCCTAAAATTTCGGCAGCTTGCTTTTGATTGAGTTTTTTCTTTTTAATAAGTTTAGCAATCTGGCGAATAAGTTCAGCTTTAGCTAAAGCTTCCTCAGGATTTTCAATGCTTAGATCAGCCAATACATTCCCGGAACTTTCTTCGTACTTAATCACTTTTTTCATAACTGTCTTCCTTTCTCTTTTAATTCCTTATACAGAAATTCTGCTTCTTTTAAGCAAAGTCTAGCTGGCTTTTCAATCTTTTTTTAAGCTGTTGCTTTCTCTCTTTTTTAGATTTAAAAGTAGTTATTAAGGTAGATGAATAGAAATCTTCCGCTTATATTTGATAAGGAAAGCCTTTCAAATACTCCTCCTATTTTATCGGAAACTCAAAAATGGAAATGTTTGCTCGTTCTTTCCATCCTCTTTTAGGATAAAAATTTTTTTTTCATAAATAGGATTATCTTTACTATTTTCTAAGAACAATCTCATACAATTTCGCTTTTTTGCTTCCTCTACAACAGCTTCTAATAACTGTGTCCCAACGCCTTTTTGCCTAGCAATACGCCTCACATAAAAGCTTGAAACAAAAGCTTCGGGAAAATCCGTCCAAAGTTCCTTTAACCCTTGAATAAGAATATAACCAATAATTGTGCCATTTTGATCCATAGCTATTAAGAAGAGTTAATTGTTTTGCTTCTTCCATGGCTTGCAAACAAGAAAGAACTCTTTCTCTCAGCTTATCCTCATTCTCTTTCTTCTATCCATTATCTTCAAACTGTTCGTTAAGAAAAGAAACGAATGCTTTGCTGTCGTTTTCCTGAAATTTTTTAATTAAATACATTTACAAGCCTACTAATCTGTTGGCTCATAGGCATTGACATAAGAGCCTAGCTGGCACTTCATACACCCATGGCCCTAAGAAGTCATTCTTGCATTTAAGAGAAGAGGTTTTTAAATCGCTGACGGCTATTCGATTGAATATCGAAGGAACATTAAAATTAAAAACCTACGACTTTTAGTGCAGGTATTCGAGGAATCGGCTGATGGTTTTGCCTTGCAAACCAAAGATCATATCCATTTTGAAGATTAAGCCAAAATTCAGGCGAGGTTCCTAAGGCATCCGCAAAATCTAGAGCTATTGCCTCCGTTACGCCTCGTTTTTTGTTGATGATTTCACTAATTTTAGGTTGAGTCCAAGTCCCACCCAGGTAACTAGCAAATTGCGCTTGTGAAAGTTTAAGGGGCTTAAGAAATTCTTCTAGCAATACCTCTCCAGGATGTATGGGTGATCTATTTTTTGGAAGCATGATTTCCTCTTTTCTTGCCTAATGATAATCTATAATTTCAACTTGCTCTGGTCCTTGGATGCCCCAAGAAAATACAATTCGATATTGAGCATTAATACGAATGCTGTATTTACCTTTAAAGTTTCCTTTTAAGACCTCCAGTCTATTTGCTGGTGGCACTTTAAGGTCACTTAAATTAAGGGAGGCATTTAACATATCTAACTTTCTACAAGCAATTGAGTATAATGAGGGATCTAATCTTTTCCTTGCACGCTTCGAATTTATTCCGTGAAAAATGTCTGCGGTGGCGTCATCAGCAAATGATTGAATCAAGCTTTTTATCTCACTTTTATCCTAGTATATCAAATATCGATATAATGTAGCATAAAAAAATCTAGTTACCTTAAAACAGAGCAAGCCTCTTGCAAATCCTACATATCTAATTCCAAATTATGGATTCCTGCTATTAAGTTGAAGCGAAGGACAAATCTTTTAAATCTATCTCTAAAGCGATCTACTATGATTTAAAATTGTTTGAAAAGATTTTTCGCATTTCCATTACAGGCCAGCGTTTTAAGCGAGCCTCAAGTCCCTGAGTTGTTGCTAATAGAGCTGTCAAAGCTTGGCTTATCAGTAGCTCTATCTGTTTCACAAGAAGTTGAACGCATGTTTAAACCTTTTGAAGGAAAGGGTATAAAAAAACCACTCCTCTAATTGCAATTGTTTTTTTAACTTTAAAATATTTCCAAGGTTGCAAAATTCTTACGTAGAGGAAAGAGGAAGAATTACCTTTTCAATAACTATTTCTTCTGCGTTAAACATATATAAGCTCTCTTATTCAGCTTTATTTTAGCTGAAGGGGGATTTTTTAATTTAAACTTCTTTTTCAATGCAGGCAAGCTTTTGGCTTGTCAATTGCTTTACAACTGGATCAGAAGAATGAAATGCTGCCTGGCTATACCAATAGCGAGCTAAATTTTCATCTTTTTCTATTCCTTCTCCATTTTCATAGCAGTAAGCCAACATCAATTCCGCTTTTGCATGGTTTGCTAGATTTATAGCTCGTCTGTAATATTCTAAAGCGTATTTCATATCTACTTCTACGCCGTTTCCCTGATAGTAACAATTTCCTAGCTGAAATAAACATTCTGCCCTAGCACTTTCTTCTAAAAGAGAATCATTAGCAAATAAGTAATTCCAATAAAGAGGAGATTCTAAATCTTTTTTGGTAAATAAAGGCTGAAGCTCTTGTTTATTGGGATTGAGGGAGTAATAATAAATATCCTTAATTTTTGCTTGTGTGGATGGGCTATATATTCCGTCAACTTCTTGAAGGAAGCGGGTAAATTGGCATCCATCATAAAATGTAGTCTGATTGGCTTCATCTACCACTGCTGCTAAAATGTAATCTAAATCTTTTTTAGCATTTTCATCCGCAAGTTCTACAAAACGTTTATTTCTGCACCACTCAATTTTTTCAAGGAGACTAGAGAGTTCAAAACTAATCTCGGGGTTTTTTACTTCTTGCCCCTTAACTAAGGAGGGACTATAATTGCTACTTATATTTGAATCATTTATAAACATAATCAACCTCATTATTTATTTTATTTAATATAATATTTTATTTGGAGAGTTTATGTCTAGCCCGATACCACCTCCAGGTCCTAGCTCTAATACTTCCTATCTTTCAGAAAAAACACAAGAAAAGAAAAGAAAAAGAGAAGCTCCAGCCCCTTCGAGCGAAGAATCAAGCCATGCTTCCCTTTTTCCACATGCTTCTCATACAGAGAAAATACAAGCTGTAAGGTTGGAAGAAATCAATCGTGCAAAGAAAATCAGACCCACGCTTTCCCAAGAGTTGCAAAATCAGCAAAATGAAGAATCTGCTGCTGTCTCTTCTACTTTACCCTCACATCCTCCTCAGCTTACTTACTTACAACCTCCTCCTCCACAGCAGCCTCACTATTACTCTCAAGGTATATTACCCCTCCCTTCCCATTTACCCTCAGCTCCTCTTCAGGAACGGAATTTGCCACCCTTGCCATCTTCTTATCCCTTAACACCTCCTCCTCAGCCTACTTACATACAGCCTCCTCCTCCACAACCTCCCTATTATTCTCAAGGTATATTACCCCTCCCATCCTATCCACCAACTCTTTTTCCTCCTTGGCATACACAGATGCATCCTTCGCAACCGTCTAATATTTATCCCCAACCGACGAGCCCAGCAGCACCTTCTCATTTACCAACCGCTTATCAACCCCTATTTCCACCTCCTGTCTCGACCAACTTACCAGCAGGACTATTACCCCTTCCGTCCTTGACTGCGACTTCTCCATTTCAAAGCTTGCCAAGAGGCTTATCCCAACCAACAGCTCGTTCTCCATTTTTGCCCGCTTGCCAGAGCCTAATCCCTCCTCCTATTTCTCAGAATTTCCCACCAGGAATGCTACCTTCTTCCTCAGCAGCAACCCTTCCTATATCGCCAAGCATTTCTAGACCTTTGCCATTCCCAGGATTGCAACTTTCTGCTTCTATAAGTTTAGAAAACATCGAGCTAACCAACATAGAAGAGGACGTTACGGGAAATAAATGGTTTACAGTCTTTCCCTCTTCCTCTATGAGAGACACACAAAGGATAGGTTCAGGAAAGGTTCTGAGCACAGAGGGGGGAGCCAATCTTGTAGAGCAGCTGAAAATCCATACGCAATCCCGTCTCGAAATTTTTACATATTTATGTGAATACTGCCAAACTCCTGATTTTAAGGCTAAAAATGTAAAAATTGCAAAGACCATAACCAAAGCCCTTCACTATTTTTACCCCGCCGATACGCCTTCACCTTTGCCTCAAGGAAAAGTGAAAGCTCATATTTCTATTATTCCGCGATTTAATGTAATGAAAGAAAGATATAAAAATGAATTTGTAGACAAGCAACTTTACCAAAAACTTAATTCAGTGGACATAGTGGATGAAGTGATTAACGAAATAGATGCTGAAGAAGAAGTAGAAGGAAGAACATTGGCTCTCGATTTACTAAGCCAGGTGGCAGAAGGAACACTAACCCCTTTTGAAGCAACCAGCCATTTAAAAGATCATATTTTAAAGATTTTTGAAAGAATAAAAAACGGCCAATTTAAATGGGAAGGCTGGACTAAAGAAGCAAATATTGCTAAACGGCGTGATAGAGGCGATGGGTGGGATCCAATAAGGCAACGAGCTACAGCCACTCAGATTGTTAAAGATTTTTTGGAACTAGGGTACGCTGAATCCATCTGAAGCTGGGTGAAAGCACAATTAAAGAACTGGCATTGCTATCATTAACTATACTTTCAAAAAATCCAGGCGTTTGCTTTTCTATGTTATACACTTTTGAGTAGCTCTTTATGCAAGCCTATACTTAATAAAACTGTGTTTTTAAGGAGAGAGCCAGCTTAAAGGGTTAATTCCCTTTTTAGCTATACAAATAAAGTTTCTTCAAGAGGTATTATAAGCTTGATTAACACTCTCGGGAGAGTCTAATTGAGATGTTTGCTTTGAGGGTGCTCGTATCAAGCCCAAGCTTGTTTGCATTCCTATCAAGACAGAGTAATAATTTGTAGGAAAGAAATATAGCAATCTTCATAAGGTCTCTCCTCAACATCTTCCGTTAGCAAGAAAAGTGCCCTAAAGCAGGTTAAACTATTTTAACATCTTTTATATTCCTTTAAAAATAGCTGACAGTTTTGCTTGCTTAATTTTGTTAGAAAGCATCCCCTTCAATTTTTTTTATCGTTCAAATACTATAAGGAAACTTAAGCTAATTGAGTGCGAAGAAGAGAAACCATTTTTTCGGCAGCAGCTTCCTCATCCCACACCATGGGTACTTCTGCGAATTTAAGAAATTGATGATCTACTTTATAATGGGAGCGTGCAATGATTTTAATATAGGGGTTAATATGATAGGCCACTTGAATAATCGATTGAGTTATATGCAAATCGGGCGTAGTAACTACCATTAGCTGAAGGTTAGTAAGATCAGCTTTTTCCATGATCTGAAACTGGGTGGCATCGCCAAATATGGCTTCAATTCCCTTTTCTTTCATGGCAGCTACAGTATCGATATTCCTATCTATCACGAGAGGATGGAAGTTGCTCTCTTTAAGATAATGTGTAACCGCCCGGCCGACAGGACCGTAACCGATGACTAAAGCTCGGGGCAGAAAAGATTGTTGGAGATCCGCATTTTTATATAACGCTTCTAAGGATTGATCAACTTCCTTATTTTCAGGAAAAAGTTTTTTTGTTTTTTTGGAAGCTAAAGGTTTAAATAGCTGAAATAAAAGAGGATTTAGCATAATGCTTATAAAGGCGCAGGCTACTAAAATATCATAGGCGTTGTCTGACAATATCTTCAGCTGGTTTCCTTCTTCAGCTAAGATAAAGGAATATTCACCTATTTGGCTGATGGCCACCGCTACTGAAATCGCTATACTTTGCGGATACTTGGCTAGCTTAATGATTAAAAATGCCATCATAGGTCTTAAAGCCAGGATGATAAAAAGCAAGCCGAAAAAAAGAGGTAAATTGTTTTTAACTACCGTAGGATTAAAGAGCATGCCTACGGATAGAAAGAAAATAACAGCAAAAGCATCGCGCATAGGTAAAGCATTAGCGGCAGCTTGTTGGCTAACCTCTGTTTTTCCTACGACAGTTCCGGCAATAAAAGCGCCCAATGCTAAAGACACTCCAAATAGATAAGCACTACCAATAGCAATGAAAAAGACACACGACAAAATTGCTAAAGTAAATAATTCATGCGAGCGGGTCCGCGCGACGACAGTTAAAACTTCTTTAACCAGCTTCTCTCCCACATAATAAATGATGACGCCTAAAGCCATAATTTTTAAAATTAGAGTTCCTAGCGAATACATAAATTCTACACCAGAATTTTCGCCACCTAAATTAGATTGCATCAGAGTAGGCAACAAAATAAGCCCTAATACGGAAATGATATCTTCTACAATCGTCCATCCTAATACCGTGTGACCCTGGGGAGTTTGAAGTAAATTTTGATCCGCTAGGCCTCGTACAATAACTACTGTACTAGAGACGCAAATGGCCAAGCCAATCACAAATCCAGCTTGCATTGTTTGGCCCAGATTAACACTTAAAAATATGCCCGCTCCAATAGAGAGGAGGGAAAGAATCAGGGCCCCGGGCAATACAATTTTCTTTACAGCTGCCAAATCATTCCACTTAAAATTAAGACCTACGGCGAACATTAGCAAAGTCACCCCAATGTTAGCTAATTGTTCTGATAAACGCGGATCGGCAACAAAACCGGGAAAATTAGGTCCAATCAAATATCCAGCAATTACGTATCCTAGGATAGGCGATAATTTCATACGATGAGCCGAATATCCCAAAAGACAAGCTAGTCCAAAGCCTATAGCTAAAATCCAGATAATCTTTAACTCCTCTAGCATATCTTCCCCAATTTTTTAAGATTAAAATTTTTAAGAGCCAAATGAGCTCTAAATTTTTCTAGTAGGCAGACAAAAAGCAATAAAATTATTTATTCGCATACGAAAGAATAAAGGTCAATCATAAAAAAGGATGGCTATAAAGCTTATCCACTCGGTAAAAAGTTTTAAAATAACAATCAGTAAAAAATTTTCAGGAGACGAGGGTAAAGCTTTTTTGCCCGGCGATGTTTTTTTCCTATTTGCTGGCTTCAAGTGATCAACATTTAGAAGAGCTTCATAATAATCAAGCAAAACCTGCTTTAAGCTTATCGATTAAATCTAAACATAGGGAGATTCTACTAAGAGAAAAAAGAAGTATTTATTAGCAAAGAAAACACACTAAGTGTAGGCATATAATTCTCATTTTATGTAAGATAACGCTTTTAATCAGAGGGTTGTATGTTCAGTATTCAATTCGCTTACCTTGCTATGATTGCTATCGTTACCAGCTGCAATTTTTTAGTTCAATTTCCCATTAATGATTGGCTTACCTGGGGATCTTTTACTTATCCACTATCCTTTTTGGTCACTGAAGTTAATAATTGCTTGCATGGCCCTAGAGTTGCTAAACGCGTCGTCTATGTGGGCTTTATGCTGGCATTTTTATTATCTATTTGGTTGTCTACACCTAAGATAGCTTGTGCTTCAGGGCTAGCTTTTTTGATCTCGCAGCTATTAGATATTAGCATCTTCGCTTCTATGCGAAAAAGAACATGGTGGTTTGCCCCTTTATTTGCTTCAATAGGAGCCTCTTTTGTAGATACTTGCATCTTTTGGAGCCTAGCATTTTGGGGAGAACCTGTTCCGCTGATGAACTGGGCTCTTAGTGATTTAAGTATTAAAATACTTTTTGATTTTGTATTATTAATCCCTTTTCGCCTAGCTATCCAGAAAGCCACTAATCCGCTCAGAGAATCTCTTCAAGCTTAAAACAAGCAGCGATTCATGATCGTTGTAATAATGGCGCGGATAGAAAAGACAGGGTAGCTTTCCTTTGGCTTTGCAAAACATATCTGCTTTTATCTAGGAAAATCAAAACTAGCTTTCCAACACTTTCTTAAGAAATCACCTTGGAAATGCTGGGAAAAGATTATACGCCTTTGAGCAACTCTTTATGTAGTCATATACTTAATAAAAAGCTTGTTTTTACGGAGAGAGTCTGCTTGGAAAAAAGTTAATTTTTTTGGCTATGCAGATCTAATTTCTTTAAAAGATATTATTTATTCTAAAGACTTCAAAAAAACTTAAAGGTATTTTTAAAGATTGCCAAAAATCCCTTCCCCAAAAATTTTTAGAATGCAGATGCTGAGGCAAACCTTAGCTTCTTAAATAAAATAGTTCATAGTAGACAAAGCAAACGTAATGAAAATGGGTGCCTTTCGTGTTCTAATCTCGTATAGCTTATTGATAATATTTGAAATGCTTAACACAATTAAGCTAGGACATAAGATATTAAGCAAAGGGGAAAGCATGCTTGCAATTCCACTAAAGCCTAAATTAGCAATTCCTAATGAGATACCTAATGTAATGCCTAAAGGTAATAAAGGGCCTTTGTCGACAGGCAAAAGGTCATTCTGGATGTAATCGGCGCAGATACTTACCAGCGGAATTGCTGTGGTCAAACAAGCCATGGCTACCGCCAAACATGCCACAAAAGCGCCTTGGGGGCCTAGCAAATGCATCGCAATAGCTGACAAGCGCTCCTCAGGTAAATGGTTAGCAGGCAATACATGAGTATAAAAGGAAGCCACCGAGGTCAGGCCAATATACATTGCAGAGAGTAGACCTGCCGCTAAAAGGCTTGCTTTAAGCATTTTATTAAAAATCTCATGTCGTTGCTCTCCGCTGCTAGACTCCTCTTGATCAGTCATAAAATGGCTTAAAACTAAAGGAGCAAAAATGAAAGCTGCAATTAAATCTAAAGTATTATAACCCACATGTAAGCCCTGATTAAATGCTTCTATGGATGTCCAGGAAACTAGATGAGCTTCGGGTGGATGAATAAAACCTACAACAAGAATACATCCTAGACAAAGTAATAGAAGAGGAGTCAAAACCAATCCCAAAAAATTAATCACTTTATTTTTTCTTAAAGTAAAGCCCAAAACGAGTAGAGAGGATAAAATGCTAAAGGTAAAAAGAGTGACATTTCCAGGCATATAAGGCTTTAAAGTTGCAAAGGAAAGTGTAATTAAGCGCGGAATAGAGCCAATGGGACCCAAAATTGCCTGTATGATAAATACTAGGATAAGACCTGGCCATTTACCTGTTTGGCCAAAAAATTGTCGATAGTCACCTCGAAACATCATCATGGCTATCAAGCCTAGTAAAGGTAGACTTACACCTGTTACTAGTAAGCCCAGCATAGCAAAAAAGTTTTTATCGCCAGCATTTCCTCCTAAGATTAAGGGCCAAATGAGATCACCGGCACCAAAAAACATGGAAAACAATGCTAGCCCTGCTGCCATTACACTAGATGACTTTTTAAGAGACATATTTTTCTCCATTCAAATAATAAGCAAAGCTATAAATAATACAATTAAACTCTTCAAAAAGGCAATATGCTTTTTCAAAAGGCACGTGCGCTAAGGGCCTTAGAGATTCAAAAGGATAAGATGAACTAAAAAAGAAAAAATTGATGAGTTAAAGAGGAAAATGGTGAACAACACTCCCTTCCTTGTTTTTTCTTCAAGCATTCCTTTAAGAGCTCCTACAAAGAATGCTAAAAAAACTTTAGCTAATAAATTATCTATTCAATATCAAGCCTCAAAAAGGGGCTTAGCAGGCCAATTATATAGAAAAAGATATTATATGTCAATTAACAATACTGTCAGCAAAACATAAAGAATAAGCTAGTTATAGTACGTTAAGAATACTTCATTTGCTTCTTATGATTCTATGCTTTACACTATTTGTTTAACTGTCTCTGGAACCTATATTTATATGAGAAAGAATGCGGCAATAGGGGTAATTTTTAATTCTAATAAATCTCAAGTGCTATTAGTCAAACGTCAAGATATTCCTCTTTGGGTCCTACCTGGTGGGGGCGTTGAAGATAATGAAAGCTCTTGCCAAGCTGTTATTAGAGAAGTACTAGAAGAAACGGGTCTCACCGTACAAGTTCTAAGGAAAGTAGCCGAATATACTCCCATCAATAAACTCGCACGCTTTACGGAAATTTATGAATGTTCCCCTTTAAAGGGCAACTTACAAAAAGGCGCCGAAACAAGAGAGATTGATTTTTTCCCCCTTCAACAACTTCCTAAGCACTTTTTTTTCTTACATAAGGAATGGCTTCAAGATACACTTAAAGATGAGCCCCATGTTATCTATCGATCATTAAATCATGTAACCTATATAAATTTGATAAAATATTTTTTTAAGCATCCTACATGGGTTTTACGCTTTTTAATGACTTTGATGAAAAACAAAGAATAAACTGCCTAAAATTTGCTTTCAAGCCTAACCATCCTTTTTACACACCTTTTAGATCATTTTCATCCATACAAAATAAAATTACGAGAAAGAAGCTTAAGCAGCACCTAGAAGAGCAAGTAAGATAATCCCTATTATTCTTATTCCTTATGAAAGAGCCTGGCTCTTTCATAAGGAATAAGAAACTTGGAAAAAGGGCAGAAAAGCAAATTTAATTATTTCTAAAGTTAGAGTTTAGAAGCTTTCTATTCTTTATTTTCAAACCCGCACCCTTTCGCTATATCTGCCCCCACCAAGCTCTTATTCTTAATGAATATGCTCATGATCATCTGAAGAATGCTCATGCTGCTCATTGGAAGAAGGATTTTCCGCAGAGGGAAGCTTGTCATTCAGCTTCTGCTGATCCTTAAGTTGGAAATCTCTTTCTCGTTTTCTGCGTTTAATGAGGTCAATCTGACATTCATAATTAATAACGTGAAACATCTGTTTAAAATTTTCCCACTCGTCAGCAAAGGTTTCTATCATCTTTATATTTACGTTCTGCTTAATAGCGGTAAGCTCAAATAACATTTTATGAGCACTTATTAGACGTTTAGGAGTGTCAGCTTCAGCCGGCTTTATCTTTTGCTGAAGAAAGTATGCCGTAATAAGATTGGCAATTTCATCCGAAGCTGAATCTTTAAGTTTTACCCATCGGATGAAGTTATTGCGTTCAAAGGGAGTAGAAAATTTGCTATTGTTAAGCTCGGTGATCCCTTTATACATAGTTTCGATGTATTGATCGACTTGATTGAAAACCAGCTCATCATGATAGACTCCACAAGGCATTTGGCAGTGTGCCATTAAAGCTCCTGCATGACAGAGTAAGGCTATTATCCCGTGGACCAAAATAGTTTTTTTCATCAATTCTCCTTTTTTTAAGCATCCCTTAAGCATTGTGGGTTAACCAAAAACTTAAGAAAAATTTATAGGTTTTAGCAAAGTAATAAGCAGGATAGGCTTTTATCTCATCTAAAAATATTTGACAAGAGCTTGCTTGCTTTAATAGTTTAGAAAATGCTAGAAAGACATGGAATTTGCCTTGTTAACGATAAAAAAATTATAAAGTTTAAAGACATCTATAAAGCCTAATTTCTCCAATAAACAAAGAGAATAGAGAGGGATAAAAAAAATCTTATCAATAGGCAAAAAAGCTGAAAAGAAGCTGGCCACCGGGCAGCATTAAAATCTATTTACTTCAACTTAAATAGGGATTTATTCACTTAAGATCTTCTTTAAGATTCGCAGCTTTTATGTGGATGCATTTCTTCTTAGAAATGAAAGCTAAGATCTTCGTCCCTAAAAAATAAAGGGTTCATGGAGAAAGTTTAAGTAAATCTATTGGTCACTTAAAAATTAGTTGTAAGAGTCCTGCAGCCAGATAGAAAAAGTACCGAATGGGTGAATTTTAATCTAGGAGAAGCAGGCCTAGCTTCAGCCCAATGGATTCTAACAGGCAAAGTAAACTTTCATCTAAACTCTTGCCCTTGAAAAACCCTATAAAAAGATCATTCTTTGGCTTTTTTCCTATCAAAGAAAAAACATCTGTTAGTGCATCTATCCAGAGATTTTGCATGTCGCCATTGATTGATAAGCTGCTAGATGGTTAACTTTTGTTAAAACGCTGGATAGAAAAACAGCAAAAGAATATAAATTTGATGTATGCAGCTCTTTCTTCTTAAAATTAATCGATACGTAGAACAGTTTTTTTTTCAAGCTTGGTGGGTCATTCTGTTTGGCCTTTTTATCTATATGCTATTGGAACAGGGTATGAAAGTACAGAATAAAGAATATGCTACCCTTCAAGAGCATTATCAAGAGTTAGAAAAACAAAAGAAAGAAGCGTATGCTTTGCAAGAAAAGCTTTTAATTGAAATTAATAGCCAAAGCGATCCGGCGTGGGTCGAGCAAGTTCTTATGAAAGGTCTAGGCCTTGTACCCGAGGGTCAAATTAAAGTCTTTTTTGATAAATCAATGGCAAGCAAGCCATGATAAGTAGTTTAATTTTAATTGCAGTTATCTTATTACTCACACTTGCTTCTGGTTGGTGCTCTGCTTCAGAAGCAGCGCTTTTTTCTCTTTCTTCTACAAGAGTTAAAAGCTTTAAAAACAGTGAGGATTCGCGTGAGCGCTTGATCTCTAGGCTACTTGCACAGCCGCGTGAGTTGCTAATTACCGTTTTTCTGCTTAACACGATCGTCAATATTCTCCTGCAAAACGTCATCTCTCATGCTTTTACAAACGCTGGTGGATGGCTAATGGCCGTAGGCTTGCCTTTTGTACTTTTACTAGTTTTTGGCGAAATTGTACCGAAGTACCTGGGGATACAAAACAATGTTAAGCTTTCTAAGCATACCGCACCTGCTTTAGCTTCTCTACAACGTCTGCTATATCCGATCAAAACATTTATCATTTACATTCTCTCTCCCATTTCGCGTGTATTCTTTTTCTTTTTAAAAAAAGATGCCGATATATCGCGCGAAGAGCTTCATCACGTGCTAAAAAAATCTGAGGAAGCGGGGATTCTTAACCATGAGGAACGAGAATTAATTGGAGGATATTTAAATCTTCAGGATACGAATGTAAGAGAGATCATGCGTCCGCGCCAAGAAATTCTATTTTACAATAGAGAAGATCCTTTAACCAAATTAGTTCATCTTTTCGTGGATAAACAATGTACTCGTCTCCCCGTCTGTGAAAATGGCATTGAAAATGTTTTGGGAATTATTGATGCTAAGCAATATTTTCTCCATCGACAAGCCATCCATACCTCTCAAGATTTAAATAATTTCTTATGGCGCCCCTATTATATTCCAGAAACCACGCCTTCGCGTACCTTATTAAGGCGATTTGAAGAAAGTGGCCAAGAAATAGCTCTGGTAGTAGATGAGTATGGGTCTATTTCGGGCTTAGTTACCTATGAAGATATCGTCGAAGTCGTCGTAGGGAAAATCAAAGATTTACGCGATCAAAAAGTTATCTTTACCCAAGCAGGAAAAGACGAGATTATTGCCAGTGGGAAGATGGAATTGGATGAATTTAATAACTATTTTGAAACGGATTTAAAAAGTGAAAGTATGGTTACCTTAGGGGGATGGCTAACAGAACAGTTGGGAGATATCCCTAAAAGTGGCACTAAATTTGAAAACCACGCCTTTCTCTTTCAAGTTTTATCGGCTGATCCAAATAGGATAAGAAGAATATACGTTCGAAGGCTTAAAAGCAGGTAGCATTAAATGAATCTTTCGGCAGGCTGGTGGCTATTTTTTAATATTTTTTCTATTTTCGTTTTAGCTTTTTTCTCCATGGCAGAAATGGCTTGTGTTTCTTTTAATAAGATAAGACTGCAATATTACTATAGCAAAGGTCATACACGAGCAATTTGGCTCAATGATCTTCTTCATAACCCTTCGCGATTATTTGGAACTACCTTAATTATCGTTAATTTAGCCATGGTGTTTGGATCGGAATGTGCTCGAGTTTTTCATCAAAGCATAGGTCTTGATCCTGATCTTGCCCCTTTATCGCAGGTTATCCTAGTCGTAATTTTTGGCGAGTTAGCCCCTATCTTGGCAGCCAGACGCTATCCTGAGCATATTGCCATGATGGGAGTACCGATTGTTTACTTTACTGCCAAATTGATGGCTCCCATTTTATGGGTGATTAGCGGACTTTCAAAATTAGCCAATTATTTAATTGGAGGACGAGAATCTAATGCCAACTTCTACCTTAGTCAAAAAGAGCTTCAGAAGCTTTTAGAAGAGCAAGATGACATTAAACTCCACAGCTCGGAAAACAAGGAATTTGAAACGATTACTGCCAATATCTTTAAGATGAATAATAAAGAAGCACGTCAGCTCATGATCCCTATTGAGCAGATTCCTACCATAGGTGCTACTGCTACGATCTTAGATGCTAAACGTTTAATGGCTAAAACAAAAGAGCGTTTCTTAACCGTCCACCTCGGGGAGATCCATCATATTATAGGAATAGCTTTTCCGCGGCTATTGATTCGCGCTGCCGATAATAAACGGCTGCGTGACTATTGCCTTCCTCCTTGGTTTATCACCCAAAATACTAACATCATGCAGATCCTCAAGCAATTTAAAAACAATAATCAGAGCGTAGCCGTGGTCTTAGATGTCAACGGACAAGCCTCCGGCATCCTTAGCCTTGACTGCATTATGCAAGCCATCTTTGGATCTCACCCTCACCCTATCCACAAGCAAGACACTTTAACTAATCAGTTAATCATCGATAGAACTCTACCTGGTGATATGACGATCGAAGAGTTTTATAAGCAATTTGATGTAAAACTAGCTGATGAGAAAAAATTAAAGCTATCAGAACTAGTCCTTTCTAAGTTAGGGCATATGCCTGAAGAGGGAGAATCGATTTATATCGAGCCCTTCGTTATTACAGTCAACGAAGCGACTTTACTAGAAATCAAAAGCGTGATGATTACCACTCTTCAAATTTGAAACCTAAAAAAAATAAAAATTTTACTTTCTTAAAATTAAATGTATTATTTTATCAATTTTCTTTCACCTCTTTAGGCTAGCTTCTCAAGTTTTTTGCTCACAAATCTTTCATTTTATCGCCTGCATAACATACTAAAGCTTAATCTACAAACGTAGCTTAAAGGCTAGGGAAGATAGTTCCTCGTTTCTTTACCACAGCAAAGAACTGCACGAAAGATAATCCTTTCTTCATAATGCCGTCTAAAGTGGATTGCCCTCCATATTAAGCCTCCCTACCTTAGGAAGGTGAGAAATAATGGTTAGCTGGTTATAGCTTAAGTCAAGCTCTTGCAGCTGAGAAAGCTGCTCGATGGCTGCAGGAAGAACGGCTAGCTGGTTGTTCCTTAGGTCAAGCAAATGTAGCTGAGAAAGCTGCCCTATCTCTAAAGGAATAGCCATTAGCTGATTATTACTTAAGTCAAGAGTTTTCAGCTGCGATAGCTGCCCTATCTCTGTAGGCAGAGCGGTTAGCTGGTTGTTATCTAGGAAAAGCTTTCTCAGCTGAGAAAGCTGCCCTATCGCTGCAGGAACAGCGGTTAACTGGTTGCTGCTTAACCAAAGCTTTTGCAGCTGAGAAAGTTGCCCTATCTCAGCAGGAATAGCAGTTAGCTGATTAATACTTACGGCAAGTATTTTCAGCTGAGAAAGCTGCCCTATCTCTAAAGGAATAACGGCTAGCTGGTTGGCATGTAAGCCAAGCTCTTGCAGTTGGGATAACTGCCCTATCTCAGCAGGAAGAGCGGTTAGCTGGTTATAGTTTAAATTAAGCACTGCCAACTCAGCAAGCTGCCCTATCTCTGCAGGCAGGGCAATTAATTGGTTGAAGCTTAAATCAAGCTTTTCGAGCTGAGAAAGTTGCCCTATCTCAGCAGGAAGAGCAGTTAACTGGTTATTGTATAAGGCAAGTCCTTGTAGATGAGAAAGCTGCCCTATCTCGGCAGAAAGAGCTTTTAGCCGATTGCCTCTTAACAAAAGCAGTTCTAGCTGAGAAAGCTGCCCGATAGCCGCAGGAATAACCGTCAGATAGTTACAACTTAAGTTAAGGGCTTGCAGCTGCAATAGCTGCCCTATCTCGGCAGGAAGAGCGTTTAGCTGGTTGTTGCTTAAGTCAAGCGTTTGTAGCTGAGATAACTGCCCTATCTCTGCAGGAATAATGGTTAGCTGGTTATCACTTAAGGTAAGCATTTGCAGCTGAGAGAGTTGCCATATCTCTGCAGACAGGGCATTTAAGTGGTTGTTACTTAAGCCAAGCTTTTGCAGTTGAGAAAGCTGCCCGATTTCTGCAGGAATAGCGGTTAACTGATTATTGCTTAAGGCAAGAGTTTGCAGCTGAGAAAGGTGACATACCTCTTCGGGAACAATGGTTAGCTGGTTATCGTTTAAGTTGAGCGTTTGTAACTGAGAAAGCTGCCCGATGGCTGTAGGAATAGCAATTATCTGATTATTGTCTAAGTTAAGAGTTTGTAACTGCGATAGCTGCCCTATCTCTGCAGGGATGACAGTTAACAGGTTGCTACTTAAGCCAAGCGTTTGCAGCCGAGAAAGCTGCCCGATAGCCGCAGGAATAACGGTCAGATGGTTATTGTTTAAGGCAAGTCCTTGCAGCTGAAAAAGCTGCCCCAGGGCTGCAGGAATAGCGGCTAGCTGGTTCCTCCTTAAGCTAAGCCATTGCAGGTGAGAAAGCTGCCCGATTTCAGGAGGAATGATGGTTAGATGGTTACCGTCTAAGCTTAGAGCTATCAGCTGGGAAAGCTGTCCAATTTCTGGAGAAATGATGGTCAGATGGTTATCGCCTAAGACTAGAGCTATCAGCTGGGAAAGCTGCCCAATTTCTGGGGGAATAACAGTTAGCTGGTTGTTACTTAAGTCAAGCGCTTTAAGATGAGAAAGCTGCCAAATCTCGGGTGGTAAATAAGTCAAGCCTATCCCATCTAAGCTCAGGTCGGTGATATTATTACCATGTTTTTTTATCCACTGCTTTAACAGCTCTCCTTTTTTCTTTAAAGGTAAAGCTTTGATCTGAGGTTGGTTTAAGTAGTCTGTTCCCCCGGGTAGCTTCTGCCAGAGTAAAAGACGGTTAATATTGAGTAGATAGGAGGAATAATTAGAAAGGGTAAAGGCTTGGCTCTCCTTAGTATTTCCTTCAAATTTTGCAGGAGAAAGAGAAGCGGCTAAGTTAAAGAGTTTTTGAAAAATGTAGGGTACTTTTTCTTCAATAGAAAGATTTGGCTTAATTTCATAAATCTTATCTAAAATGCCAGCTTGTGCTATGAAATCCCCCTCCCCCTCAGGAAAATGAACCTGCATAATAGCGTTGTAAAGCGAAGCCATGGAAACAGGAGTAGTAGATGAAGAGGCAAGAGCTTGAATTTCTTTAGACGAGATAGTAGATGAAGAAGAAATAGAAGGTTGGAGAGCACCTGGGGCAAGACAGGAGGACTGCTGGTGAATTTGGCGCAGCTTTTCAACGACAAATTGCCTAACCTTTTTATTTTCTCCTAGTAATTTTTCCGTCCATTTATAGCTTATCTTTTCTTTCTCACTTAGCTCTTCGCCCTCCTGGCTCATCAATTCTTCAACTTGATTCTCTAATATCTTCTTTAAAATAGAATTTTCTTGAATGGAAGGCTCTTCTAACAGATTGAATAAGAGTTCAGTATAGCCTTTTTTAGGAGAGTTTGTAGAAGAAAGACTTTTCTCTTTACCTTTATCTTTACTATGAAAAGAAGGTGGAAGAGAAGGAACTTGCTGTGAAGATGAAGAAGCTTCGGAAGAACGTTTAAGGCAAAATTCAAGGTACGCTTGAGCTTTTTCATAGGTAGGAGTTAATTGCAAAGCTTGCAGTAAAGCTTCTATAGCAGTTGTATGCTCTCCTTGTTCAGCCAGTTCTTTACCTCGTAAAAAATGTCCTACAGCTTCTTGGCTAGGTTCATGCTTAATTTCCTCTAATGGATGGGATTCAGCCGTTTCAGCTAGGTGCCTCACTGTGTAGTTGGGTGCATGCCTTTCAATAAGCCTTCTATCTAGAGGACAAAGTTTATTGCGCGCCAAGCATTGGATAACGGTATCTTCATTAAAAGTATGGCCACAAGGAAACAAAGTAACTGCCCGAGTCATCAGCTCTCCTGAAACCGCATCTTCTATATTCTCTGAAACTGTTGTGCGGAAAGGTACCTGGGTGCTAGAAGTAGAAGATGAAGGGATCATAATAAACTCCTTAAAGTTTTAGGATAAGCAATTGCCTTATGTGTAGGTGGAGCCTACTTTTTTTAAGGTTTGCCTTACCTTTTCGTCAAAAACTTACTCTTTTCTCTCTTTTACAAGCAATTTTTATTTTTAATAAATAAAAACAGAGGATGTATGTAAGTTTTATAGAGCATTCACAATCTCTTTTACTCCTTCATAAATTTTTATCTTCTCATTCCGTGGGTTGTTGCTTTTAAATCGAACTAGTTATCATGCTCTTAAAAAGAGTATGATTTCTTTTAAGCTCCACCTTTTCATTTCGCCCTCATGTAACCCTAAAGCTTAATCTGGATGAGAACAAATGGCATTATATAAATAATTATTTTAGCTTCATCATCTCTAACAGGATTAACTAAAATCTAGAAGCATGGCATTACTTTCCCGGCAAAAAAATATATAGTAAGGGTGGTAACCACATCAATATTGTTTTAATAACCAATATATTTTCAAACCAAGAAATATATTATATTCCTCACTATTCATTTACAAAACAACAATTATTCCTACTTTAGGATATGCTTTGAAGAGGGTTGCCATCTGCTGTTACTGTAAGCCAAACACTATCTGGAAGCTTGGGAAGAGCGGTTAGCTGGTTATAGCTTAAGTCAAGATCGAGTAGCTGAGAAAGCTGCCCTATCTCTGCAGGAATAGCGGTGAGCTGGTTACCACGTAACCAAAGATTCTCCAGTTGAGAAAGTTGCCCTATTTCTACGGGCAGGAAAGTTAGCTGGTTGCTGTTTAAATGAAGCTTTTGTAGCTGCGAAAGCTGCCCTATCTCTGCAGGAAGCATTATTAGCTGGTTACTACGTAGCCAAAGACTCTCCAGTTGAGAAAGTTGCCTTATTTCTGCGGGAAGGAAGGTTAGCTGATTGCGATCTAAGATAAGATGTTTGAGTTGAGAGAGTTGTCCAATTTCTGCAGGAATAGTGGTTAGCTTGTTATTGCGTAAATAAAGTTTTTTCAGCTGAGAAAGCTGCCTGATTTCTGGAGAAAGAACGGTTAGCTGATTGTTGCTTAAGTCAAGGTCTTGTAGCTGAGAAAGCTGCCACAGTTCTGGCGGCAAAAAGGTCAAGCCTAGCCTCATTAATTTCAGGATAGTGATATTTTTAGCATGCTCTTCTATCCACTGTGTTAACAGCTCTCCTTTTTTCTTTAAAGATAAAGCTTTTATCTGGGGCTGGTTGAGATAATCGGTTCCTCCCGGTAGCTTTTGCCAGAATAAGAGCCGGTTAATATTTAGTAGATAGGAGGAATAATTAGAAAGAGTGAAGGCCTTGCTTTCCTTAGCATTTTCTTCAAATTCTGTAGGAGAAAGAGAAGCAGCTAAGGTAAAAAGCTTTTGAAAAATATAAAGGACTTTTTCTTCAATAGAAAGATTAGGTTTAATTTCATAAATCTTATCTAAAATGCCAGCTTGTGCTATGAAATCCCCATTGCCTTTAGGAAAATGAACCTGGAGGATTCCATTGTAAAGCAAGGTCATGGAAATAGACGCTGTGGAAGAAAGAGAAAGAGGTTGAATTTCATTAGTCGAGCTGATAGATGAAGAAGGAATAGAAGGTTGAGGAACGCCTGGGGCAACAGAGGAGGACTCTTGGTGGATTTGGCGCAATTTTTCAACGACAAATTGCCTAACCTTTTTATTTTCTCCTAATAATTTTTCCATCCATTTATAGCTTATCTTTTCTTTCTCATTTAGCTCTTCACCCTCTTGGCTCATCAACTCTTCGACTTGATTCTCTAATATCTTCTTTAAAATAGAGTTTTCTTGAATGGAAGGCTCTTCTAACAGATTGAATAAGAGTTCAGTATAGCCTTCTTTAGGAGTCTCTGTAGAAGAAAGGCTTTTTTCTTTACCTTTATCTTTACTATGAAAAGAAGGTGGAAGAGAAGGAACTTGCTGTGAAGATGAAGAAGCTTCGGAAGAACGTTTAAGGCAAAATTCAAGGTACGCTTGAGCTTTTTCATAGGTAGGAGTTAATTGCAAAGCTTGCAGTAAAGCTTCTATAGCAGTTGTATGCTCTCCTTGTTCAGCCAGTTCTTTACCTCGTAAGAAATGTCCTACAGCTTCTTGGCTAGGTTCATGCTTAATTTCCTCTAATGGATGGGAGTCAGCCGTTTCAGCCAGTTGCCTCATCGTGTAGTTGGGTGCATGTCTTTCAATAAGCTTTCTATCTAGAGGGCAAAGCTTATTGCGCGCTAAGCATTGGATGACGGTATCTTCGTTGAAGGTATGGCCACAAGGAAACAAAGTAACCGCCCGAGTCATCAGCTCTCCTGATACGGCATCTTTTATATTTTCTGAGACTGTGTTGCGGAAAGTTACCTGGGTGCCAGGAGTAGAAGATGAAGGGATCATGATAAGCTCCTTAAAGTTTTAGGATAAGTGATTGCCTTAAATGCTGGTCTAACCTGTTTTTTAAGTTCTTGCCTTACCTTTTCGCCATTAACTTATTCCTTTCATCTTTATTGATCAATTTTTATTTTAAGGAAAAAAAAGAAAAGCTTTGTTGGCATTTGGTAGAAGCTATAGCCGCTGTTTTTACCGCTTATCAATTTTTATCTCCTCTCTTTGGATTAGCCTCTCAAAGTTTTTACTCTCAAATCTTTCATTTCATAGTCTGAATAACCCGCTAAAAGGCTTAAGAGAAAAAATTTTTGTCAATTGTAGGCTACCTATCTGAAAACTTGGCCCAAAGGCTAGGAAAGATAGATTCCCGTTTATTCACCCAAGTAAACAAGCATACAAAAGATAGGATTGACTTCATAATGCCATCTAAAGGAGATTACCATCAATCTTGAGTAATCTTAGCTTAGGAAGATGAGGAATAATGGTTAGCTGGTTATGGCTTAAATTAAGCTCTTGCAGATGAGACAACTGCACTATTTCCATAGGAATGCTGGTTATTTGGTTGTAGCTCAAGTCAAGCTCTTGCAGCTTAGAGAGCTGTGCTATCTCCTTAGGAACAGTGGTGAGCTGATTGTGATCTAAGTTAAGTGCTAGCAGCCGAGATAACTGCCCTATTTCCGCAGGAACAGCGGGCAGCTGGGGAAAGCTTACACTTAGATCAAGTCCTTCCAACTCTTCCAACTGATCCCACTGAAACTGCCTTATTTCCGCAGAGATACTGCTTATCTGGTTGTAGCTTAAGTTAAAGACTTGCAGTTGAGAAAGCTGCCCTATCTCTGAGGGAAGAGCAGTTAGCTGATTATTGCTTAAGACAAGAGTTTGCAACTGCGATAACTGCCCTATCTCAGCAGGTAAAGCAATTAACTGGTTGTTACTTAAGCCAAGCCCTTGCAACTGAGAAAGCTGCCCTATCTCTGCAGGAAGAGTGGTTAGATGGTTGTTATGTAAGGAAAGCGCTCTCAGCTGAGAAAGCTGCCCTATCTCTGCAGGAATAGTGGTTAGCTTGTTTTCGCTTAGCCAAAGCTCTCTCAGCTGAGAAAGCTGCCCAATGGCTGCAGGAACAGCGGTTAGCAGGTTGCTATCTAACCTAAACGTTTGCAGCCGAGAAAGCTGCCCGATTTCCGCAGGAAGAGCAGTTAACTGGTTGTTATGTAAACAAAACATTTGCAGCCGGGAAAGCTGCCCAATAGATGTAGGGATAGCCGTTAACTGGTTTTTTCTTAAGTCAAGCTCTTGCAGCTTGGAAAGCTGCCCAATAGATGTAGGAATAGCCGTTAACTGGTTGCCGTCTAAGCCAAGGCTTTGTAGCTGAGAAAGTTGCCCCATTTCCGCAGGGATGGTGGTTAGCCAGTTGTTGCTTAATAAAAGCAGTTGTAGCTGAGAAAGCTGCCCTACCTCTACAGGAATATTGGTGAGTTTGTTGTTGGTTAAGTCAAGCGTTTGCAGTTGAGAAAGCTGCCCTATCTCTATAGGAATAGTGGTGAGTTGGTTATTGCATAACCAAAGTTCTCTCAGCTGAGAAAGCTGCCCAATGGTTGCAGGAACAGCGGTTAGCAGGTTGCTATCTAGCCTAAACATTTGCAGCTGAGAAAGCCGCCCTACCTCTGCAGGAATAGCAGTTAACTGGTTGAAGTTTAAGTAAAGCGTCTGCAGCTGAGAAAGGTGTCCAATAGATGAAGGAATAACAGTTAGCTGGTTGTTACTTAAGTTAAGCGCTTGAAGATGAGAAAGCTGCCAGATTTCTGGCGGTAAATAAGTCAAGCCTACCCAATCTAAGTCCAAGGTAATAATATTTTTACTATGCTTTTCTATCCACTGCGTTAACAGCTCTCCTTTTTTCTTTAAAGGCAGAGCTTTTATCTGGGGTTGGTTGAGATAATCGTTTCCTCCCGGTAGCTTTTGCCAAATTAAGAGGCGGTTAATATTTAGTAGATAGGAGGAATAATTAGAAAGGGTAATAGCCTTGCTTTCCTTAGCATTTTCTTTAAATTCTGTAGGAGAAAGAGAAGCAGCTAAGTTAAAAAGTTTTTGAAAAATATAAGGAACTTTTTCTTCAGCAGAAAGAGTAGGCTTAATTCCATAAATCCTATCTAAAATGCCAGCTTGTGCTATGAAATCCCTATTCCCCTCAGGAAAATGAACCTGAAGGATTGCTTTATAAAGCGAGGTCATGGAAATAGGAGTAGTAGATGGAGGAGAAAGAGGTTGAATCCCTTTAGACGAGATAGCAGATGAAGAAGAAATAGAAGGTTGGAGAGCACCTGGGGCAAGACAGGAGGACTGCTGGTGGATTTGAAGCAGCTTTTCAACGACAAATTGTCTAACCTTTTTATTTTCTCCTAATAATTTCTCCGTCCATTTATAACTTATCTTTTCTTTCTCATTTAGTTCTTCACCCTCTTGGCTCATCAACTCTTCGACTTGATTCTCTAATATCTTCTTTAATCTAGAGTTTTCTTGAATGGAGGGCTCTTCTAGCAGATTGAATAGAAGTTCCGTATAGCGTTCTTTAGAAGACTCTGTAGAAGATAGGCTTTTTTCTTTACCTTTATCTTTACTATGAAAAGAAGGGGGAAGAGGAGGAAGTTGCTGGGAAGATAAAGAAGCTTTGGAAGTGCGCTTAAGGCAAAATTCAAGATAGGCTTGGGCTTTTTCATATGTAGGAGCTAATTGCAAAGCTTGCAGTAAAGCTTCTATAGCAGTTGCATGCTCTCCTTGTTCAGCCAGTTCTTTACCTCGTAAGAAATGTCCTACAGCTTCTTCGTTAGGTTCATGCTTAAGTTCTTCTAATGGATGAGACTCAGCTGTTTCAGCCAAGTGCCTCACTGTGTAGTTGGGTGCATGCCTTTCAATAAGCCTTCTATCTAGAGGACAAAGTTTATTGCGTGCTAAGCATTGGATCACGGTATCTTCGTTAAAGGTATGGCCACAAGGAAACAAAGTAACTGCTCGAGTCATCAGCTCACCTGAGACCGCATCTTCTATATTCTCTGAGACTGTAGTGCGGAAAGTTACCTGAGTACTAGAAGTTGAAGATGAAGGGATCATAATAAGCTCCTTAAAGTTTTAGGATAAGTGACTGCCTTAAATGCTGGTTCAAGTTGATTTTTAAGGTTTTGCCTTACCTTTTCGCCATTAAATTACTTTTTTTATCTTTATTGATCAATTTTTATTTTAAGAGAAATAAGAAGAGCTTTGTTTACCTTTGGTAGAAGCTATAGCCGCTTTTTTTACCGCTTATATTTATTTTCACTTTCTATGAGGGTAGTTTCCTATAGCGAACATCATTTACAAAGCTTTTTTTAAAGCAATACATCGCCGTTTCGACAAGCGATCTTCTATGATAACCACAAAGCTTTTTCTAAAATTGCCTAGCCTCATCGTCTCTTCCCAAGTCTTGAATGACTTTTAAGTTATCATTTCTTTTTTCACCCAAGGTTTGTCCGCATCTTGGCATAATCTTCCTCCTCTTCTTAGAGGCCCTACAAGATCTATGCCCCGAACATATGATGATCGATAGAAAGGTTGCTTATCATAGGCACCCTCTCTATAAGTGGTTTTTACGCCCTTTGGCAGCTTGGGGATCATTTGGCTCGCCACTAAATCATCGGCTTGATTAATCGAGATCAATTTATTTAAAAATGATCTCATGCAAGCCTGTGCAAACGCTTAAGTGAATCTTTCTCCAAGTCCTTCATGCTTTGCCATGCTGGCGTACTTTCCACTCTCCTTTGCCATAAAATTTCATCCAAGTAGAATCAAAGACTATGCCTGTTGGAACGCTTGCGGTTTAACTTTTTAAGCTCCTGCCCAAGCCTCTTTAATGAGCCGGCAGATGCGAGTGTGAAAAGGAACAGGCAGCTTTTGGAAGTCAGCAAAGTAGCCAGCGACAAAGGAATCTTTAAAACAGCTTAGGAGGGGCAAATGATAAATCGCTTTAATCATCAACACGCATAAGATAGCTTCAGCAGAGTAAATTCTTGGGAGTCCCTTCTTACCCGTGCTTTTATTTTCCCTCCATCCTTTAATGGTTTCATCCGAGAACTATAAAGTTATGCTTCCTTTTTGCACTAAAGCTTTGAGTTTAAGAAAAGCTTTTACCCTTTTCATGGTATACTCTAAAGGGGATTACCATTAGCTGAAAACAACCAAAGCTTAGGAATCAGCCCGATGATGTCTGCAGGGATAGAGGTTAGATGGTTGCCGTCTAAACAAAGCCCTTTCAGCTGAGAAAGCTGCCCAATTTCTGCAGGAATAGCGGTTAGTTGGTTGCCGTTTAAAGAAAGAACTTGCAGATGAGAAAGTTGCCCAATGGATGGAGAAAGAGTGGTTAGCTGATTGTTATCTAATTTAAGCTGAAACAACTGAGAAAGATGATAGGTGGGCGATGGAAGGATGGTTAGCTGGTTGTTAGTTAAGCCAAGGTTTCGCAGTTGAGAAAGCTGCCCTATTTCTGCAGGAATAGTGGTTAGCTTGTTATTGCTTAACCAAAGCCATTCCAGCTGAGAAAGTTGCCCAATTTCTGCAGGAATAGTAGTTAGCTTGTTATTGCTTAACCAAAGTTTTTTCAGCTGAGAAAGTTGCCCGATGGCAGCAGGCAGAGCAGTTAACTGGTTGCGATCTAATTTAAGCTGGCACAGCTGAGAAAGCTGCCCAATTTCTGCAGGAATAGCGGTTAGCAGGTTGTTGCTTAAACAAAGCACTTGCAGCTGAGAAAGCTGCCAAAGCTCTGGGGGTAAAGAGGTCAAGCCTAACTCCTCTAAGTTCAGGTGGGTGATATTTTTACCATGTTCTTCTATCCACTGCGCTAACAACTCTCCTTTTTGCTTTAAAGGTAAAGATTTAATCTGTGGTTGGTTCAAGAACCCTGCTCCTCCTGGCAGCTTCTGCCAGATTAAGAGGCGGTTAATGCCCAGCAGGTAAGAGGAGTAATTAGAGATGGTAAAAGCCTTACTTTCCTTAGTATTTCCTTCAAACTCTGTAGGAGAAAAAAAAGTGGCTAAGGTAAAAAGCTGTTGAAAGATGTAGGGTACTTTTTCTTCAATAGAAAGAGTAGGTTTAATTTCATAAATCTTATCTACAAAATCAGCTTGTACTATAAAATTCTCCTTCCCCTCAGGAAAATGAACCTGGACAATTGCATTGTAAAGCGAGGTCATGGAGAGAGGTGTTATAGATGAAGGAGAAAGAGGTTGAAGTTCTTCAGCAGAGCTAAACAAAGACGAGCTAGAAATAGAAGGTTGAGAAGTAGCGTTAAACCAAGAAGTGTTAATAATAGCAGGTTGAGAAATAGGACTAAATAATGAAGAGCTGGAAATAGAAGGTTGAGGAGCAACCGAGACAAGGCAAGAAAAGTCCGAGTAAATTTGACGCAGTTTTTCAACAACAAATTGCCTAACCTTTTTATTTTCTCCTAATAATTTTTCCGCCCATTTATAGCTTATCTTTTCTTTCTCATTTAGCTCTTCACTCTCCTGGCTCATCAATTCTTCAACTTGATTTTCTAGTATCTTCTTTAATATAGAGTTTTCTTGAATGGAAGGCTCTTCTAACAGATTGAATAAAAGTTCAGTATAACTTTCTTTAGAAGAGCCTGTAGAGGAAAGGCTTTTTTCTTTGCCTTTATCTTTAATCAAAAAAAGAGGAGGAACTTGCTGCGAAGATGAAGAAGCTTCGGAAGAGCATTTAAGGCAAAATTCAAGGTAGGCTTGGGCTTTTTCATAGGTAGGAGTTAATTGCAAAGCTTGTAGTAAAGCTTCTATGGCACTGGCATGCTCTCCTTGTTCAGCAAGTTCTTTACCCCGTAAGAAATGTCCTACAGCTTCTTCGCTAGGTTCATGCTTAATTTCTTCTAAGGGATGGGATTCAGCTGTTTCGGCTAAGTGCCTCACCGTGTAGTTGGGTGCATGCCTTTCAATAAGCCTTCTATCTAGAGGACAAAGCTTATTACGTGCTAAACATTGGATGACGGTATTTTCGTTGAAGGTATGGCCACAAGGAAACAAAGTAACTGCTCGAGTCATCAGCTCACCTGAGACCGCATCTTCTATATTCTCTGAGACTGTAGTGCGGAAAGTTACCTGGGTGCTAGAAGTAGAAGATGAAGGAATCATAATAAGCTCCTTAAAGTTTTATGATAAGCGATTGCCTTAAATAAGGCTAGGGAAGGTAGATTTACCTTTATTTACCAACGTAAAGAAGTGCACAAAAGACAGATCTACCTTCATAATACCATCTAAATGAGATTACTCTCAATATTAAGCATTCTTACCTTAGGAAGGTGTGGAACAACGGCTAGCTGGTTGCGGATTAAGTCAAGCCAATCTAGCTGGGAAAGCTGCCCGATTTCCGCAGGAATAGCGGTTAGCTGGTTGTTATGTAAGCTAAGCATTTGTAGCTGAAAAAGCTGCCCTACCTCAGCAGGAATAACGGTTAGCTGGTTGCAACCTAATTCAAGCCTTTGTAGCTTAGAAAGCTGCCCAATGGCTGCAGGAATAGCCGTTAACTGGTTGGAGCTTAAGTCAAGCCAATTTAGCTCAGAAAGCTGCCCTATTTCCGGAGGAATAGCGGTTAGCTGGTTACTACCTAAACAAAGCCTTTGTAGCTTAGAAAGCTGCCCAATGGCTGCAGGAATAGCAGTTAGATTGTTGAAGCTTAAGTCAAGCTTTTGCAGCCTAGAGAGCTGACTTATCTCGGCAGAAATATTGGCTATCTGGTGGTAGCGTAAGTCAAGCTTTTGCAGCCTAGAGAGCTGGCCTATCTCGACAGGAATAGCAGCTAGTTGATTGAGATTGAGGGTTAAGTAGAGCTCTCGCAGTTCAAAAAGCTGCCAGAGTTCTCCAGGCAGGGTTGTTAGCTGGTTGCAACATAAGTCAAGCGTTTGTAGATGAGAAAGCTGCCCTATTTCTGGAGGAAGAGTAGTTAGTTGATCATTGCTTATGGAAAGGCAGGATAGCCGAGAAAGTTGCCAGATCTCGGGCGGTAAAAAGGTCAGGCCTACCTCTACCTCATCTAAGTTCAGTTTGATAATGTTTTTGCCATGCTTTTCTATCCACTGCTTTAGCAGTTCTCCTTTTTTCTTTAAAGGTAAAGCTTTTATCTTTGGCTGGTTGAGATAATCGGTTCCTCCAGGTAGATTTTGCCAAAGTAAGAGGCGGTTAATATTTAGTAGATAGGAAGAATAATTAGAAAGGGTCAAGACCTTGCTTTCCTTAGAATTTTCTTTAAATTCTGTAGGAGAAAGAGAAGCAGCTAAGGTAAAAAGTTTTTGAAAAATATAAGGAACTTTTTCTTCAGCAGAAAGAGTAGGCTTAATTCCATAAATCCTATCTAAAATGCCAGCTTGTGCTATGGAATCCCCGCTTCCCTCAGGAAAATGAACTTGGACGATTGCCTTGTAAAGCGAAACCATGGAAATAGGGGTAGTAGATGAAGTAGAAATAGAAGGTTGAGGAGCAACCGAGGCTAGACAAGAGGACTGCTGGTGGATTTGCCGCAGTTTTTCAACGACAAACTGCCTAACCTTTTTATTTTCTCCTAATAATTTCTCCGTCCATTTATAGCTTATCTTTTCTTTCTCATTTAGCTCTTCACCCTCTTGGCTCATCAACTCTTCGACTTGATTCTCTAATATCTTCTTTAAAATAGAGTTTTCTTGAATGGAGGGCTCTTCTAACAGGTTGAATAAGAGTTCAGTATAGTCTTCTTTAGGAGAGTTTATAGAAGAAAGGCTTTTCTCTTTACCTTTATCTCTACTCTCAGTAAAAAGAGGGGGAAGTTGCTGGGAAGATAAAGAAGCTTTGGAAGAGCGTTTAAGGCAAAATTCAAGATAAGCTTGAGCTTTTTCATAGGTAGGAGTTAATTGCAAAGCTTGAAGTAAAGCTTCTATAGCAGTTGTATACTCTCCTTTTTCAGCCAGTTCTTTACCTCGTAGGAAATGTCCTACAGCTTCTTCGCTAGGCTCATGCTTAAGTTCTTCTAATGGATGGGCTTCAGCCGTTTCGGCTAGGTGTCGCACCGTGTAGTTAGGTGCATGTCTTTCAATAAGCCTTCTATCTAGAGGACAAAGTTTATTGCGCGCTAAGCATTGGATAACGGTATCTTCATTGAAGGTATGGCCACAAGGGAACAAAGTAACAGCCCGAGTCATCAGCTCTCCTGAGACGGCATCTTCTATATTCTCTGAGACTGTAGTACGGAAAGTTAGCTGGGTGCTAGAAGTAGAAGATGAAGGGATCATGATAAGCTCCTTAAAGTTTTAAGATAAGCGATTGCCACAAATGCTGGCCTGACCTGCTTTTTAAGGTCGTGTCTTATCTTTTCGCCATTAACTTATTCTTTTCATCTTTATTGATCAATTTTTATTTTAAGAGAAAAAAAACATTCCTACTTGATAGAAGCTATAGTCGCTGTTCTTACCTTTTATCAATTTTTATCTCATCTTTTTGGATTAGCGTCTCAACGTTTTTGCTCTCAAATCTTTCATTTTATAGCCTGAATAACCTACTAAAAGGCTTAAAAGGGAAAATTTTTGCCAATTGTAAGCTACCTATCTGAAACCTTGGCCCAAAGGCTAGGAAAGATAGATTCCCGTTTATTCACCAAAGTAAAGAAGAATATAAAAAGCAAGTTTCCCTTCATAATATCTTCTTAAGAGGGTTATCATCAATCTTGAGTGATCTTAGCTTAGGAAGGTATGGAATAACGGCTAATTGGTTGCTATCTAACAAAAGCGCTTGCAAACGAGAAAGCTGCCCTATCTCAGTCTCATTAGGCAAGGGGTTAGCCTGTTATTGCTTAACCAAAGCGCATGCGTATGCAGCTGAGAAAGCCGAGACTCAATTTCCGCGGAATACAGGCTCGCTGGTTGTTGCTTAACCAAAGCGTATCCAGATGAGAAAGCTGCCCTATCTCGGCAGGAATAATAGTTAGCTGGTTATTACTTAAGTTAAGCGATTGCAGCTGAGAGAGCTGCCCTATCTCTGCAGGAATAATGGTTAGCTGGTTATCACTTAAGGTAAGCATTTGCAGCTGAGAGAGTTGCCATATCTCTGCAGGAATAATGGTAAACTGGTTGCGGCATAAGGCAAGGCTTTGCAGTTTAGTAAGCTGCCCTATCTCGGCAGGTAGAGCGGTTAACTGATTATCGCCTAAGTTAAGCACTTCTAGCTTAGTAAGCTGTCCTATTTCAGCAGGAATAGCGGTTAGCTGGTTGTTATATAACCAAAGCCCTTGCAGCTGAGAAAGCTGTCCTATTTCTGGTGGAAGAGTAGTTAACTGATTATTACTTAAGTTAAGCGTTTGCAGCTGAGAGAGCTGCCCTATCTCTGGCGGTAAAATGGTCAAATCTAACTCCTCATCTAAATCCAGTTTGGTAATGTTTTTACCATGCTTTTCTATCCACTGCGTTAACAGCTCTCCTCTTTTCTTTAAAGGTAAAGCTTTGATCTGAGGTTGATTGAGATAATCGTTTCCTCCAGGTAGCTTTTGCCAAATTAAGAGGCGGTTAATATTTAGTAGAAAGGAGGAATAATTAGAAAGGGTAAAGGCTTGGCTCTCCTTAGTATTTCCTTCAAATTCTGTAGGAGAAAGAGAAGCGGCTAAGGTAAAAAGCTTTTGAAAGATGTAGGGTACTTTTTCTTCACTAGAAAGATTGGACTCTATTTCATAAATTTTATCCAAAATATAAGCTTGTTCTATAAGATTCTCATTCCCCTCAGGAAAATGAACCTGCATAATAGCGTTGTAAAGCGAGGTCATAGAAATAGGAGATGGAGAAACAAGAGGTTGAATTTCTTTAGACGAGATAGCAGATAAAGAAGAAATAAAAGAGTGAGGAACGCCTGGGGCAAGAGAGGAAGACTGCTGGTGGATTTGCCGCAGCTTTTCACCGACAAATTGCCTAACCTTTTTATTTTCTCCTAGTAATTTTTCGGTCCATTTATAGCTTGTCTTTTCTTTCTCCGTTAGTTCTTCGCTCTCCTGGCTCATCAACTCTTCGACTTGATTCTCTAATATCTTCTTTAATATAGAATTTTCTTGTATAGAAGGCTCTTCTAGCAAATTGAATAAAAGTTCCGTATAGCGTTCTTTAGAAGACTCTGTAGAAGAAAAGCTTTTTTCTTGGCCTTTATTTTTAATCGAAATAAGAGGAGGAACTTGCTGCGAAGATAAAGAATTTTCGGAAGAGCGTTTAAGGCAAAATTCAAGATAGGCTTGGGCTTTTTCATACGTAGGAGTTAATTGCAAAGCTTGCAGTAAAGTTTCTATAGCAGTTGCATACTCTCCTTTTTCAGCCAGTTCTTTACCCCGTAGGAAATGTCCTACAGCTTCTTGGCTAGGTTCATGCTTAATTTCTTCCAAGGGATGGGATTCAGCCGTTTCAGCTAGGTGCCTCACCGTGTAGTTGGGAGCATGTCTTTCAATACGCCTTCTATCTAGAGGACAAAGCTTATTGCGCGCTAAGCATTGGATGACGGTATCTTCGTTAAAGGTATGACCACAAGGAAACAAAGTAACAGCCCGAGTCATCAGCTCACCTGAAACCGCATCTTCTATATTCTCTGAGACTGTAGTGCGGAAAGTTACCTGAGTACTAGAAGTTGAAGATGAAGGGATCATAATAAGCTCCTTAAAGTTTTAGGATAAGTGATTACCTTAAATGCTGATGTAACCTGCTTTTTAAGGTCTTGTCTTAACTTTTCGCCATTAACTTATTCTTTTCATCTTTATTGATCAATTTTTATTTTAAAGAAAAAAGGAAGAGAAGCTTTGCTCGCATCGGGTAGAAGCTATAGCTGCTATTTTTACCGCTTATATTTATTTTCATTTTCTATAAGGAAAGATATGGGAAAAATTTCTTAGGAAGTAAAAGATAAATTTATCTTGAAAAAGAAACTCCTTATAGGCTTTTCAGCTACTTCTTATGCAGCCCGGTACTTTATAAAAACCCCTATCATTAAGAAGAAAGACACCTTGGAGAAAGTTGGATATGTAGGCTAAGTTTTTTTAAAGCCTATTATTTGCCAATATCTCCGTAAGGGAAAACAAAGGTGTTTTTGGATGACCTGTAAATTTAAGTGAAATAAAACAAAATTTAATTTAACAAGAAAGGTTAGCTCTCTAACACATCCAAAATATATTAAAGCGCTTTAAGGTTTAAGGAGAAATTTTATAGGGTAGGATAACTGGAAACATTTTATGTGCTATAAAAAATTATCAATCGACCTCTTCTAGAAAGAACGTCAGCATTTTTTTCCATGTATGTCTGGCTTATTTGCAAGCCTCTATTCTTAAAGATAGCTTATAAAGCCTTTAGTTTGGTTACCAAGTTCACAATTATATTAATTGCACGATCTATTTCTTCTTGAGTGACATACCGGCTTAAAGAAAAGCGAATCGACTCTCTTACTCTTTTTAAAGGAATCCCCATGTTAAGAAGAATACGTGAAGGCTCCATGGCTCCTGAGGAACAGGCAGACCCATGGCTAGCAGCAATTCCTGCCATATCTAAAGCCGCTAACAATGTTTCTCCATCTACCTCGTCAAAACTTAGGTTGACTGTATTGCAAACTCTGTCCCCCTCTCCATTCACGTGCACTGCCTCGCCTAAATGCTTTTTTAAAGACTCTTCAAAATAGATCCTTAATTTTAGCATCTTTTCAGAAGCTTCTGGTAAAGCTTGGGCGAGTATTTGCATGGCTGCAGCCATTCCAGCAATATCGGCCAGATTTTCAGTTCCTCCGCGACGGTTATATTCTTGCAGCCCTCCGTGCAATAAGGGGAGTAATTTTTGAGAAGATTTTAGATAAATAAATCCAGAGCCTTTAGGAGCATGAATTTTATGCCCACTAAAGGACATTGCTGACACACCTGCAGGAATTTCTAATGGCTCTTTACCAAGCAAAGCTACACCGTCTACAAAAAAAGGAACATTTGCCTCTTCTGCTATCTTGGCGATCGCTTTAATATCTGTTTTCACTCCTGTTTCATTATTTGCCCCTATTAAAGCAATCAATCGGGTATGGGGGCGAATAGCAGCAGCTACATCTTTTGGCAGAACAGCCCCATGCAAACCTGCCGCAAGAGATGTAACCTCAATTCCTTGATGCTGCAATAAATCCATCACGCTATGCACACAGGCATGTTCAACGTTAGAGGTCACTATATGCCCTTCAGTTAACGCACCTAGGATACCGCGAATGGCCATATTCGCTCCCTCTGTACCTCCAGAAGTAAAGATGATCTCTTGAGGACGTACTTTAAGATAGCTAGCAATAGCCTGGCGTGCTTGGCTTAAAACCTGGCGGGCTTCACGGCCAAAGGAATGAGGACTAGAAGGATTTCCTGGATAGGTGCGTAAGACTTCAGTCATTACCTGGATGACATGAGGATCCACACAAGTGCTGGCGTTGTTATCTAGATAAATTCTATTCACGCGTTTCATCGATTTTAATAATCACTAAGGTGATATTATCATGCCCACCTTTTGCATTAGCTTTGGCAACTAGGATGTGGGCAGCGGCCTCAATATTTTGAATGTTGTTGAGAACGGATTCAATTTCTTTGGTGCTCAGCATATCGGTAAGGCCATCCGAACACATTAGATAAATGTCATTTTTAGCTACATCGCTAATATGCACAGAAGGCTCCACCGATTTTTCTGTGCCTACCGCTTTAGTGATAATGTTTTTATAGATAAATTTATCTTTACTTCGTTCATTCACTTGACCTAAGTCCACTAACTCCCTTAGCAAAGAATGATCTTTAGTTAATTGTTGAAGACGAGCGTTGTGTAAACGATAAATTCTACTGTCCCCTACGTGAGCATAAATAATACCCTGCGGATGGCAGAGTAAGCAGCATAGGGTGGTTCCCATTCCCCGCCACTCCTTTTCAGCTTTGCTCAGCTCATAGACAGTATGATTAGCATGCTCGATAGATAGCTGAATAAGACCATGTGCTTCATCAATTGAGAGCGAAGGGCCAGCGATAGCAAGTGTTTGCTGCAAGTGCTCACAAAGAGCTTTAGCTGCCTCACGTGCCGCTACCTCCCCTGCACGATGTCCCCCCATGCCATCTGTTAAGACCACAAAGTCTAACTCATGCACATGCGTCCAAAAATCTTCATTATTTGAGCGTACAAGGCCTTTATCTGAAATGCCGTAAACGGAGACCTTATAATACTTTAAGTTCATAAACATAGAATTTTTGAGGAAAGGCCTTACTAATCAGCTGCATTTTAATGAAGAAATCATAACTCATTACAGATTTTTTTACTAGATGGGAGTAGAGAGAAGGAAAGCAAGCTCAATGGGTAATTCTTGCCCTCTATCAAAATTGCTTAGGCACTTGATAGAGGGTAAGCTTTTTAACAAGTTAATAGCTAACTTTTATTAGGGTCGGTTACCCTGCCCATAAAGAGGATAGCACCTGTCTTTTTCTCATAAATCATATAGATAAAAGGATGGTCTACTTGAAAGATCACAGGAGCTTTTGGCTCCAAAATTGAGGTAACATTCATGCTAATAGAGGTAGCTGCTGCAGCTTCACTGCCATTTTCATCTATAGATAGATAGACTTTATGTAGAACATTTCCAATCTTTAACCCTTTAAATTCAGTTATCTTGGAGAAATTGGCTTGATCACTAAAAGGTGTGTGCATCCCCATCTTTTCTAAGATCTCTTTTAGATTGCTAAATTGGAGAACCTTAAATTTAGGGATTGTTACGAGTACCTTAGTATTTTTTAAATTTTTTCTCCATTCCTCTAGCTTTCTTGCTGTTAACCCTTTTTCTACTTCCCTTAAAGCCTCTTTTTGATGAGGTAAAATAATCATCATAGAAAATTCAGGACCCTCCTTTCGCGAAAGAATGTAAGGAAGCTCCACGATGGCAGCTTCGGGAGTATCTAGATAAGGAAAATGAGCTGTTTGAGTCATGGATAAAGCTGTCTGAACGATCCCATCCTCTGAAAAGAAAGGTTGTTGAGTAGTTAAATGGGGATCAAAAGGGCTTTTCCATTTTGCTTTCAAATAGAGAGCACTCACTAGGACCATGCGGGTAGAGGAATCTATAGCTTGGGGATGCAAAATGTCAACGATTTTGCCAAAGGTATGATGCTTAACCCAAGCATTAATGGTAGCCCGTGCAGTTTCAGTTTGTCCTTTAAAGTCGACGATTCTAAATGTGCCATTGAAATATTTTTTCATTTCTTCTTTATAAGAAGGAAGTAAGGAAAAATTGGTTTGAATCCATAAAGAATTGGCTACCCGGACGCGTATTTCCTCAGAAGCACTGCTTGGATAAAAAGTAAAAAAGTGGTTTAGCTCTGCTAAGCCTTTTCCCAACTTCTCAACAGAAGAAGGATAATGAAAAGCAGTGGAGATTTCTTTATGGGTATTTTCATCAGCACCGCTATAAGCCATCGCAAACGAAGAAAAAATACTGTAGGGAGAAAAGCAAAGGTTATCCCTGGAGGGCAGCTGATTGTACATATCTATAGCAAACGCATTCGCCCCTTGAGAGACTAAAAGTATTTCACTCAGCTCATCCTGAGAGACTTTTTCTTCCTCCGATTGTATAGGTAGGGAGAATAGACTTATCCATCCTAATATCACTAATTTAAACCAAGCTTTTGTAAAGATGTGCTTCATTAAACCTCTCTTTTTGTGTAAAAAATTAGCATAATATTAACCGCATTGAAAATAGCATGTAAGCTAACAGATGCCCAAATCGATTGCTGCCGTTCGTAAATAAATCCTAGAAAGCAAGACAAGACAAAAAGCGAAGCAATTAATTCAACATTTCCCCAGCCCTGCAGGGAAGAAAAATGTAGGAGGGCAAAGATTAAGGAAGTCAATCCAATCGCTTGCTGGGAGGTCATATATTTCTTCAATCCATTTTGTAAAAACCCCCTAAAAAGCAATTCCTCAATGATGGGGACGATGAATATAATGCATACACTTAAAGTCATTAACAGAGGTAGAGAAGAGGTTGCCATCCTAATTTGCTGCACAGCTACTTGTTCAATTTCAACATTTTGGTAGGTGAGCATTAACAAAAGCGCAACAAATTGACCTGTTGCGATCACTAAAGGATAACTTAAGACCCCACTGAGGCAAGCAATAAAAAAATCTTGTAGCTTATAAAGACTGCCCTTTGAAGCACATGCTCCTAAAATTATCTCTTGATTTTCTTTAGATAAAGAAAAGTAGTAGGCGCCCATTCCTATGCCTGTTATAAAAATAGCGTAGATAGTGTACCACCCTTGCATTTCTGCAGTAAGAGATGAAGGGAAAGAGGGCTCTTCTTGTGGATAAAAAAAAGTCCAAAGCTTAAAAGAGGCAGGAACCCATACAATTTGTAAAAGAAAGAAAATAGCAAAAGAATAACTCCATAACTTTACCGCTAACGTTTGCTTGGTTTCAGACAATCTTCTACTGGAGCTAAAATAATCATTTTTCCAGGCCATTAACAAAAACATTATAAATATAAAGCTTGCGCTTGCAAAAATCTGTAACCGCTCAATCATCACTGTTTGCATGTTTTCCACTTCTTAAACTTAAGTTTATAAATTAGAAAGAGTAAGGCTTGCTTGATCTCCCTCCCTCTCTCTTTTTTCATCTACAGAACGTGTAATGCTACATTTTCTAAGCGTATGATAAGATCTCTTACTAAACGCTCGCTTAATTTTTTAAAATAATAGTTTTCCTTATCACTGTCCCAGGCTGCATGAGGGAGCAAGAGCTGCTCTGTCATAATCTCTTGCAGAGCTACTATTGGTTGCTCTCCACGTAGATCAATTATACGCACCTTTAACTTCATAGTGAGTAGGTATTTGTTATGTAGATGAGGGGGCATGCATTTCATCTCTACCTCTCCATACCTATCTTTTCGATATTCTACAAGTTCGGTAGCTACTATTACATCCGCTCCCCCAAAATTCTTTACAAAAGAAAAATCGGGATCAAAAAAGGAAACTTTTTTCATCTTATCTAAGTGTCTTTCGACGAACTCTTGGGGATAAAGATATAAACTTCCCCTTTCTCTCAATTGCTGACGCGTTTTCTTTAGCAGATAATCGTTCCTAGAGGATCTTTCCGCAGCATCAACGGTAGGCAATAGTACTACACGTGGTTTGGCTCTACCGTCATCATGCATGGGATAAAAATCTCCATAGCGCGAACCACAAGAAATAGTAAGTAAACAGATTATTAAAGATAATATAATTTTGTTCATCAATTTCACCTCAAATAGACATAAAAATCTGTTATTAATAAGAAATTAGTTTTATAAGATGCAATTTTATCAAAAAAAATTATTATTTCTCTATAAAAATTTTAACATCAAAGCACTAGCAGCCGAGTAGGAGAAGAATAAATAAAGAAATATATTTTTCCCACCCTATTCTCTAGAATAAAGGAAGGTAAAAAAACAATAACCTTAGACGTTACAAGGAAAAAGTTGTTAGAAAGATAGCTTATTTAGAGGACATACTATCGTTTAACTTTAAGAAAAATTAAATTAAAAAGAGTGCCGGAGATTATCTCAAGGCATAAACATTATCCTTAAGGCTGCTACATTCCTGTCCTGACCTGGTTCGAACTATTTCATTCCACAAGGTCCCCGGCAGCTATAAAGATAGCTTATTCCTCGTTATTTATAAATGCTTTTTTTTCAAAAAGTTGAAAATCTTTTTCTAAATGGGTGAGAGTTTTTCTTAAAGCATGCTCAGCATCTAGGCCCTGCTTTTGAGCTACTTCTACCAAGAAAAGAAGATGTTTACCTAATTCATTTTCATTATGGATACCAGCAAGATCACCGGTGGGTAAATCTCTTAAATAGCCAGAATTTTTTATTTTTTTAAGGACTTTTTGAGCGCGTGATAAAGCAGGCAAACCCTTAGAAATGCCATCCAGGGCACTTTTGCGCGTATCTTTACCTTTTTCACGCTTTTTTATTTCTTCCCACTGTTGAGAAAGCTCTTGAGAAGTATTTATCTTTTTTCCCTCACCAAAAACATGGGGATGGCGTCGAACTAATTTCTCATTAAGCTCGTTAAGCACGGCACCAAAAGTAAAACGCTTCTCTTTTTCTGCTATCTTGCACAGAAAAACAGCATTAAAAAAAAGATCCCCTAGCTCTTCTTGAATATGGCTATTGTTGCCTAAATCTATCGCTTCAATGACTTCACAGCTTTCTTCTAAAAGCGAAGATCTTAGCGAATGTAACGTTTGTGCCTGATCCCAAGGGCATCCGCCTGGCGCTAACAAACGCTCAATAATTTCTATCAGTTGATTAAATTCTTGCATAGCCACTTTAAGTTTAGATGATTAAATAAATAATCGAGGATTACATGTTCATAGGGGCCCTATTAAGGAATTTTATTTTTATCCTGGGGTTCTTTCCTTTTAAAAACAGCTTAAAAGCCAGCCATTCACTAGACAAGATAGGACAAAACAGAAGTAAATATTCCCTTAGCTACCCGATAAATAAAATCTGACTTTTAGGTTTATAGCCTTAATAGGCCTTCTCATTTATAAACTAAGGTGATGTAAAAAAACTAGAATAATCCTTCCGTAAGTGATAGGGTAGGAGGTTAAAATTTTAGATAAGGTTATATGGAAAAACAATGCACCGCCACCGCTTATATTTTTGATCATGAAAAAGTTTTACTCGTTTTCCATCGAAAATTAAGCAAATGGTTGCCTCCTGGGGGGCATATGTATCCTCACGAAACTCCTCCTATGGCAGCCAGACGAGAGGCTAAAGAAGAAACGGGCCTTGAGGTTGAGATTATTCTTCAAGAAAATATATGGATTGAGCGATGGAATGCGCATAGTTTTGAACGTCCCTATCTATGCTTGTTAGAAGAAATTCCTCCTTTCGGAGATCAACCTGCCCATCAACATGTTGATTTTATTTATATTACCCGCCCTATCGGAGGCGAGATCAAAGAAAACCCTAGTGAGACTAATGGGATACGCTGGTTTACCCTAGAAGAGATAGAAGCTTTAAAGCCGGACGGAGAGATTTTTGTGGAAACCCAGCAAACGCTTCGTCATCTTTTCTTAAGAGGTTTTTAAAAAATATGGCCCCCAAGAAAGTCTTAGAAAAAAGTAAAACTCTAATCATCAATACAAAAGGCCAAAGAATGCACTTCCTCCCCTTTCATTCTTATTACCTTCCCGCTTCAACAAAAAATATTAGCGAAATTCACCCTTAAAAGATATAAGGAAAACTTATCAAGGGAAGGTAAAGATTTCCAAAGAAGGATTCATTCTTGCCAGTCAGCCCCTCTATTGGCCCTCCTAGACCTTTTAACGAAATGCATAAAATTTATATTTTTGTACTCCATGTCCCTCATATAAAAATAAACCCATGCAGCTAGGCACTCATTTTATTGCAAAAATTAGTGCTCAGGATACTTTATTAAGATGAGAAAGCTAGCAAGCTTGTAGGAGCAAACTCTTGGAGGAGACTTAAAATCTACAAAGAAAGGGTTTTAGAATGGCAAGCTTAAAAAGCTAGAGACCTAGTGTCCATTAAGGGAGCCATAGGCTTCTAGCTTTGTATCCATTCTCCTACTTTTTAACTAAGCTTTATCCATGAATTTTTTCTTTTAAAAATCCACCAAAAACAGGCTAAAAGCCATTGGCCAATTTTAATAAAAGGAGCCGCTAAAAACTTGAAAACCTTTGTGACTAGGGATTCTTGCTTAACTTCAGCCATTTTCTCTTTATCCTTTACCTTTTGAGCTGTGTCTAGTTTTGCTTCTACCCTCTTTGTAGAAGCAGCTCTTAAGGGGGACGCCTGCATAGATGACCCTGCTCCTACTCTATCCTTTTGAGAAGTTATGTCAGGTGCTGTAAAGGCTTCTGGTAACCCCCCGTTCCCTTCTTTGATATGGAGGGAAGCAAGAGGAGAAATGTTAAAGGTAGCTGGCTGCATCCCCTCTTTAACTTTTTCTTCTGTCCGTTGCATGCCCTCAAGCGAAGATAAAGGGCCTCTGCCAAAGTTTTTAGCTGCCTTTCGCTCCCCCCCATTTTTTTTAGGTGGGTTTGATTCTTCAAATTCTTCTAAGCTTGCAGCTAATGCTTCTGCTAGTGCTTTTTCTTCATCATAGCTTGCAAAGGTAAGAGGATTTTCTTCCCGGGGTGAGGCCCTTTCCACACTTGGCTCTTCTCTCGCCCTTTCTTCTTCTTCATCCATGGCTGCTATTACAGCTAATAAGTCTGCTAGGTCTTTTTCTTCCTTTTGATAAATGTCATCTTGCGATGTAGGAGGAGTTTCTCCTCTGTTTACAGAAGAAGGAGGGAGTGGGCTTTGAATAAACAGTTCATGTTGCTCGCCATATAATCGATCAAGCTCTCTTTCTTTATCAGCAATCTCTTCTTCAAGCGCTAGAATTTTATAAGCATTTTCATTCAAAGTTTTTCTCACTTCAGAGTCTAGCAGTTGATTGCCTGCAGGCAAGTCACTTAGTATTTCAATATTATGAATATTGGCTTTGTGAAGGTAGGAAATGTTTTCGGGTTCGAAAATTCCCCAGTCCACCCTTGCGAGAAATTCGCGCATCCTAGCTTGCTCCGCTTCGGAAAGGCTTTTTTTATTTAAATCGTTGAAGGTACGCAAGATTTTAATTATATGGGCTTTATGCTGCCCAAGGAGAGAATTCTCCTCTTTTAAAATAAACGCATCAAGCTTCTCAATCAAAGGCGATAAGTAGATAAAGGAAGGACCCTCTATATCCTTAAGAACTGCTTGATTGGCTTTTAATAGAGCAGAACGCTCCTCTTTGCTTTGAGCTATTTTCTCTTGCAGCCATTGCTTTTTATAAGCGGGGCTTTTTTTAAAGGCTTTTTCTTCCCCAGTGATAAAAGCTTCCCTCTCGGGGTGATTAATTTTATCGAATAGCTTTTCTAATCGCTTAGTTGTATCATGATTATCATCCTCTATTTTAGAAGCTAGATAAGCTACCGCCTGCTCAACTTTTATCTCTCTATCTGAGCAATTTCTATCGATTAAACGCTGTATAGACTCTCGTAAGCGCCCTTCAGGAGTAAGCGTTTTATCAATTTTAAGGCGATTAAAAGTTGCAATAGCATTCCTTAGCTTCGCTCGCCCTCCATGAGGCCGAGTATCTTTATAAAAGCTATATAAAAGCTCTCTTCCCTTTTCCGCCCCTTTGTCTACATTAAAGCTCATCAAGCCCCTCCTAAAATTATCTATTAATTAATCTGATGAATAGACAATAGCAATATCCTTTAAAGATTTTATTAAAGCTTAAAAAGATCCTCTTAAATTTCTAACTGTGAATAAAAATGGGCAAACTGCTGAAACAAATATTTTCCTGATAAGCCACGCATGCACAACCCCGTCGTACAAGACCTTAATACGGGACAACGCCTTTCAAAAGTCTGGCCATAAGGGCACTCGCCTTGTATAGCTTCATGGAGGCTACCCTTAGGCTTATATTTACGAGCAGAAGAAGCTCCAAACACACTAAAGGAAGGTGTCCCCGACATTCCAGCTAAATGTAAAGGCAAGGAATCCATCGCAATGACAGCATCTATCCGACTCATTAAATTTTGTAAAACCGCAAGAGAGACTTTATCCAAAAGGCTTACGTTTGTCAATAAGGCAGACTGAAGCTTTTGGGCTATGGCTAATTCTTCGGAATTTCCCCATACTAAAATGAGCGAAACTTTCAGGTTGCTAGAAATTTCATATAAAAAGCTTTCAAGGGCTTCATAAGAAAGCCTTTTATTTCTCCAAGCAGAGCCTGCACAGACTAAAATCTTTGGCCCAGGTAACGCTTTTATCTGGGTCCAAAGAAGATCAAAAATGCCTTTTTGTTCCTCATTTAAATTTAAAATTAATTTTTCCTCTTTTAAGGGAGAATAACATTGAAAATAGTGCTGAACCAGATATACGTTTTCATCTCGCACATTTAATTCTTTTGGAGGATCGAAATGATGATGGGTTACCCACCGGTTAGGCCACTCCTGGAGAGATTTAGATCCAAACCCTACTTTATGAGCACTTCTTGCTAAAAAAGTAGGAATGGCTGATTTAGTGTTACCTTGCAAGTCAATCACAGCCGCATATTCTTGCTGTTGTAGGGCGGAGCGAAAGCTTAATATGCTGCTCCATGTTTTTAAGCTAAAAGGCCTTTTTCGCCAATTTTTTGTATCTATTTCAATGACGCGTTCAACTAAAGGGTGGCTTTTAACAATTTCGGCAAAGCTCTTCTCCACTACCCAATCCACTTTAATATTTGGAAATTGCTGATGAAGAAAAGCAAGTACCGGAAAGCCATGAATAATATCCCCTAGGGAAGAGGTCTTAACGATCAATATTCTCATAACACCTGCGCCATGGCTTGCTGAAAATCTAGAGGAATAGGGGCTTGAAAGTGCATTTTGCGTAGAAGAGTGGGATGGATAAAGGATAGCTCATAAGCATGTAAAAGACAACGCGGGCTATAATAAGAACAATGAAAGAGCTTTCCATACTGCCCATCTCCTAAAATAGGATGTCCCATTTCACTCATGTGCACGCGGATTTGATGGGTGCGGCCTGTGCGCGGGTAGCAGTGCACTAAAGAGGCTTTTGGGCCTTTTTTCTGAACTTTCCAGGCTGTAACGGCCTGCTGGCCCTCAGCGGGAGGGACAGACCCCCATAACGACTGTCCAAGATAACCATGAATTTTACCTAAATAGTTGTTAATGCTTCCTGCTTCTTGCCTAGGAATTCCATCAATAAGAGCTAAGTAAACTTTATCGATCTCCTGCTTTTTAAAAGCAGTTACCATCTTTTCGCGAAACGCCTTACCTTGCGTAAACATCAACAGCCCGGTCGTATCCCGATCTAGACGATGCAAAAGCTCCCACCTCCCATTATAAGCTTTTAAAGCTTCTATCAATATTTGGCCATCCGAGGCTACTCCTGCAGGCTTATTATAGACAAGTAATTCTTTATCCTCATAAATAATCTGGCTAGGTAAGAATTGGAAAGAAGCAGAAGGTTTTTTCTGTAGAATTCCTGCGGGCAAGGAAACTTTATCTCCTTTAGCAAGAACTGTAGAAGCAAAATGCTCGAGGCGATGATTTACATAACATCCATTATATTCAATACAGCTCTTAATTTGGCGAGCAGAATAGCTTGAACCTAACTTTTCTTTAAGAAAATTGACCAGCTTTTGGCCACTTTCTGCTGTATCTACCATCCATTGCATATTAACCCTTAAAAAAAATTTAAACAGGCTAAAAAATTTACTCCTATTCTTTTTCTACAACTTTTTAAGTATCCTTAATTAGAAGGGATTAAAAATGGGTGAATTGCTCTAAAAAACGCAGATCATTTTCTGTAAATAGACGAATATCTTTTACTCCATGTTTTAGCAATACCATTCTTTCTACGCCTATTCCCCAAGCATAGCCCGAATAAACTTCCGGGTCAATTCCTCCATTCTTTAATACTTCGGGATGCACCATTCCAGCCCCTGCAACTTCCAGCCAACCAGAGTGCTTACAGAGCTGGCATCCTGTTCCCTTGCAAGAAAGACAGGAGATATCTACCTCTAAGCCTGGTTCAACAAAAGGAAAGTAACTTGGACGATAACGCGTCTCAATTTCTCGTCGAAATAGTTTTTTAAAAAACTCTTGCATGGTAGCTAAAAGATCGGCAAAGGTCACACCTTTATCGATATATAGGCCTTCCACCTGATGGAAGAAAACATGGGAACGAGCTGTAATGGTTTCATTGCGATAAGCTTTACCAGGGGTAATGATGCGAATAGGGGGCTGATGAGCCTCCATGACGCGCACTTGCACATTACTGGTATGAGTGCGTAGAAGGACATCAGGTGTGATATAAAAAGTATCTTGCATATCACGCGCTGGATGATCAGAGGAGAAATTAAGGGCTTCAAAGTTGTAATAATCGGTATCAATATCAGGGCCATATTGTACAGAGAAGCCCATGCCTACTAAAATATCTAGAATACTGTCTAAGGCTTGCGTAATTATATGCTTACGCCCAATGGAATGTCGCCTGCCAGGTAAAGTAATGTCAATCTTTTCTTGAGCCAATTGCTGATCTTCTTCTTTAGCTATCAGCTGCTTTTCATGCTCCTCAATTTGATGCAAAACTTTTTCTTTAAGCTCATTAATTTCCTTGCCAAAGGCGGGCCGCTGGTCAGGATTAACCTCTTTTAAGAGTTTCATCAAATTTTGGATAAGACCCTTTTTCCCTAAATACTTTATTTTCAAATTTTCTATCTCTGCCGTGGTCTTTACGGCAGCTATATCGGCAGTAAAATCGCTATGGATGGCTTGAATGGAGCTATGCACAATCTTCCTCAAAAAATAAAAATAAAAAAATAGCAGAGTCACACTCGGTGGCTCTGCTAAAAATGTAGGAAATCAATACCTTGTTATGCAAGGGCTTGTTTTGCATGATTCACCACGGCGGCGAAGCCTTGGGGATCACGAATAGCCATATCGGCTAACATTTTTCTATCTAAATCACATCGCGCTTTTTGCAAACCATGAATAAACTTGCTATAAGAAATTCCATGGATTTTTGCAGCGGCTCCAATTCGCATGATCCATAAGCTACGGAACTCGCGTTTTTTCTCTTTGCGATGGCGGTAATTATAGGCCAACGCTTTATTAACCGCATCACTTGTAAGACGCAAGTGGTTTTTTCGATCACCGAAAAACCCTTTAGCTCTCTTAAGTAGTCTTTTTTTGCGACGATGTGAAGCAACAGCATTGGTTACTCTAACCATAGCTTATCTCCACTGTTATTTGTCTAATTCTTTAATTATTAAAATATTAGATCGTTTCATTCATCTTTCTGACTTTTAGCTAGTCAGATCTATATTTTATACGCACATTAATCGTTTGTACGTTTTCAATTGCGCCTCATTAACTAACGCCGGTTTGGATAGCTGGCGTTTACGCTTAGGTGTTTTTTTATTCAAAATATGCCGCTTACCTGGACGCCCTCTTTTGAGCTTACCAGTTGCCGTCAATTTGAATCTGGCCGCAACAGCCTTTTTTGTTTTCATCTTAGGCACGTGAACTTCTCCCTACATATCTTTTCATTTTGCCTATGCGCTTTCTTCTTCCCTGGTAGGCTGGCTCTCATTCGAGGGGCCTTTCGCGCCTTCTTTTTTCTTCTTTCCACCAGGTGCTAATATGACAATGAGCATTCTTCCAAATAGCTTAGAAGGAGACTCTACAGTGGCGATTTCTTCTAGATCTTCGCACACTTTACGAAGAACCTTTTCTCCAATCTCTGGATGAGCCATCTCTCGCCCTCTAAACATGCATGTTAACTTGACTTTATTGCCTTTAGCGATAAAATCTCGAGCATGTCTAATCTTTGTCTCTAGGTCATGGATATCGATATTCGGCTTGACCTTAATTTCTTTTACTTTAACTTGATGTTGAGCTTTCTTGCTCTCTTTTTCTCGTTTCGTTTGATCGTAACGAAATTTGCCGTAGTTGATAATTTTACATACGGGTGGATTAGAGCCTGCTGATATTTCTACCAAATCTAATCCATCTTCTTCAGCTCTAGCTAAGGCTTCATGCAAAGGGACTACACCAATTTGCTCACCAGTTTGCGTAATCAAACGAACGCGCGGAGCACGTATTTCTCTGTTAACTTTCAACCGAAATTCCACCCTCGTTATAGAAGCACAAAAATGTTACCTTGCACTTCTTAGTTTTTATTAGACCTCTTTCTTAAAGAGGTAGACTTCATTTAAGTTTTTAATTCGTTTTCTAACTTCAATTGCTCAAGAAATTTATTTAAAACTTCCTCTTGCACGCTTTCTTGCTGATATTTCTTAAATATAACGGTGCGATTTTCTTCTTCTTTATCCCCTACTCTTACAAGATAAGGAATTTTTTCATAGTGAGCGGCTTGAATCTTTAACCCAGCATTGTGAGTAGAATCATCCATACTCACCCGGAAACCAGCTTTTTCTATCTCCTCAAACACCTGAATAGCATAATCGAAATTTTTATTCATCTCTGGAATGATGCGTATCTGTTCAGGAGCAAGCCATAGAGGCAAGTTCCCGGCATAGTGTTCAAGGAGAATAGCTGTTAAACGTTCAATTGAACCTAGTACCGCTCGACCTACCATGACAGGCGCATGTATTTTGCTATCTTGCCCTGGATAGGATAAGCCCATTTTATCGGGATGGTACAAGTCAATATAAATGCAAGAGCTTTTCCAATCACGCCCCAGTATATCAGTGAATCGCGCTTCTATAGCAGGACCATAATACTCTTGAGGCTCTTTGTCAATCACATATTTAAAGCCGCTTACATCCAAGGCTCTGACTAAACTAGCTTGAGATTCCTCCCACTTTTTAGGAAGCTTCTTATACTTTCTGCTTTTAACAATCAGATGCCATTGGATCCCAAACCCCATTACTTTAATAGTTTTATTAATGAATTGCAAGGAAGAAATGAGCACATCTAAAAGTTGCTCGGCACCACAGAAGATATGAGACTGATCGGCATGAAAGGAACGGGACCTTAACATTCCCCATTGGTGGATCTCTTTCCCTTGATTGTAAAATTCAGCGTATTCTGCATAAGCGAGGGGCAGTTCTTGGTAAGAATGTGGCTTAGATTTGTAAAGAGAGGCATGCAAAGAAGCTTTACTAGCACATAAAGCATAATCTAATCCTTCGGCTTTAAAACGTAAAGTCAAAGGCTCTATTGAATCGGCAAAAGGCTGCTTTACCAGCGTGGGAGTTGTTACCCATTGACACCCTTGTCGTTGATACTCGGCTTTCAACCAATTTAGCAATGTTTCCCGAAGGATAACTCCTTTAGGGTACCAGGTCCAGCAGCCTGGACATGTCTCGTCCAAAATAGTGAATAGATTCATCTGCTGACCCAGTTGCCGGTGATCGCATTGCTTGGCAATCTCTCTTTTCTTCAGAAATTGCTTAAGGCTATAGCTTTCAGAAAATACGGTTCCCTGGATGCGTGTTAATGAAAGATTAGGTCTACCGGGTAAGGAAACTTTAAAAGAACTTACCTCTAATAATTTAAAGGCTCCCACCTGCTTAGTCGTCTCAACAAAAGGAGGTGCCACCCAATCGTAAAACTCACCCACTTGACAAACATGCACTAAAGTCTCTGCACAAGCCTTTAATAAAATAACTTTAAGGGTTTGCCCCTGATGTTTAAATAGCTCGATAGCATTTTTGCGCATCATTTCCATAGGCTTGAAGGGCAGGCTTTGCCGCATAAAGTCACGCATGCGCTCTTCGATATACAAGAATTGCTCGTGAGTAATAGCTTCGGGAAGAAAAAAATCGTAGTAGAAGCCCAGATCTGTGGCCTCGCCTTGGAATAGCTGTGCTTTTGGAAAAAGGCTACAAATAGCAAGCGCTAATAACTCTGCAGCCGATTGTCTTAGAGTTTTTAGCGGATTAGTCATAACCATAAAATGGTGGGATATAGCTGACTCGAACAGCTGACCTCCACGATGTCAACGTGGCGCTCTAACCAACTGAGCTAATATCCCATCGGGATTAGTGAAGAAGGCATGTTAACGGAGAGTACTGAATTTATTCAATCAAAAAAGAATGATCCCTTAATTTTTAATAAGCAGCCCCATCACTTTGCATTTTTTAAATATTCGGTTAAAGCCTTTATATCTTTTTGGGTAAGGCGGGGAAGTTGCGAGATCTCTTCTAGGGTAGCTTCCCTTATTTTTTTAACACTACCGAAATGCTTTAGCAGCAAAGCACGTTTTTTAGGACCTATGCCCGGGATATCATCGAGGGAACTTTTAATTGTTTTTTTTGTTCTTAAATGGCGATGGTAGGTGATGGCCGTACGGTGAGCTTCATCACGAATTTGCTGGAGTAAAAACAAAACAGGTGAGGTCTTATGCAATAAAAGGGGATCTTTAACACCTGGCAAGAACACCTGCTCTTCTGTCATGCCGCGATCGTGCCGCCCTCTTTCTTTTGCTAAGCCGATCACATCGACGGTGGCGATATCTAAATCGGCTAGCAGCTTTAAAGCCATGTTAAGATGTCCTTTTCCTCCATCCACTATCAACAAATCAGGTAAATCATTTTCTTCTTTAGCTCTTAGATAACGTCTATTTAAAGCCTCTTGCATAGAAGCATAGTCATTCGATTGATCGATCGTACGAATCTTATACTTGCGATAACGATTGGAGTCTTTTTGACCATTAGTAAAAGCAACCATCGTAGCGACAATGGTGGTGCCTGCCATATTAGAAATATCAAAACATTCGATGCGCTCAGGATACCTATTCAAATGGAACCTCTCTTCCATTTCTAATAAGGTTCGCTCCCTAACAGCTTGCAAATCTTTTTCTTGATGAAAAGAAGCTTTGGCATTAGCGATAGCCATTTCAACCATCGCTAATTTGTTACCCCTCTGCGGATGATAAATGCGTACTCCTCTTTTTCTTTGGCTAGAGAGAATTTCAGCAATAGCCGACGGGTTATTAACAGGCGCGGAAAGTAAAATTTCATGAGGCAATTCAGCCTGCTCATCATAATTTTGTAATAGGAAAGATTCGAGCAACTCATGATCATTTTGAGCGATCTGACTAAAGTTATGGCGCCTTGATCCTACAAGCTTACCTGCCCTAAATAAAAGCTGGCAAAGAATGGCCTCATCGCCTTGGCGAAAAATTCCAAAAGCATCGGCATCCTCCCCGAGAGGCTTATCTACTTTTTGCGTTTCAATCGTTCTCTCAATCTGACGAATGGTCTGTAAAATCTCTCCTGCCCTTTCAAACTCTAAAGCTTCCGACTGACGCTCCATTTCAGCTTTTAAGTCTTGCAAAACTTCCTTATCTTGCCCCCTCAAAAACTTGATAGCTCCATCCATGTAATGATTATACTCTTCTTTTGTACATTTATTGACACAAGGGGCTATGCAACGCTTGATATCGTAAAGAATACAGGGACGATGGCGACGGACGAGTTCCTGATCAGAACATTGCCTTAAGGGAAAAATACGTTGAATTAAATCTAAAGTATGGCGAGCAGCTAGAGCACTTGTATAAGGTCCAAAATAGTAACCATCGGATTTAGGTTTACCCCGATAGCGTATAAGGCTGACCATAGGCCAGGGATGTCGATTGTTAATTTTTAAAGCAATATAACTTTTATCATCTTTGAGTAAAGCATTATATCTAGGCTGGTATTGCTTAATCAGATTGTTTTCTAACAACAAGGCTTCTTTTTCTGAATTAACAACAATCGTATCAATTTCTTCAACTTTTGCAATTAAAAAAGGGACCATTAGACGCCCATCTCTACCTGCAGCAAAATATTGCTTGACCCGTTGGCGCAAATTGTTGGCTTTGCCCACGTAAAGAATCTCATTTTGCTCCCCCTTCATCAAGTAAACACCAGGCTGGGTAGGAAAAAGATCGAGTTTTTTGAGATCAAAAGACATAAACACCTTTTATTGCAGAGCGTAATTTTAAAGGGAGCTTCTTATCTTAAGCAACCTAATAAATAAAAATGCTTTTTCCTTCCTCCCTAGAAAGCCAGGAAAAAACCTCCTTTTAAGGCTTTTCACCCCTTTTTAAAGGTAGCCGTTTAGTAAGAGAAAACTTAAATAATTCTTCCCTAAAAAGCTTTACCGCCAAGTGGTTAGGCCCTAGCGCTGCCTATTTAATCCATCAACCGCTTGAGTAAAGTCAATTCTTTCAAGTTTAAAATTTTTCTCTTGCCATCTTTTTCTATATCATCCTACCAAAGATTAAGGGAATAATTGCTGGTTTAACTAGATCCATAAGGATAGCCGATAGACAAAAATGAAAGAATGATAGCCTTGGTTTTTTCTGAAGGGAGTAATAGCCGAAACAACCTTTATACTTAAGGTTTAGCTCCTCTTTTAGGAGACCGACGATTTTTCTTTTGCTCAGATCTAGGCGATTTAGAGCGATTGCTGGGAGGAAGATTTAGCATTATTTCAAGCTCGAGAATGCGCTTTTCAAGACGTTTAATCGTCTGTTCCTGCTCAAAAACCATCTGGCTCTGATGCTGGACAAGTATGAAAAGATCTTCATAGGTGGGTTTCATCATGATAAATTCACTCCCTAAGCTTTTTTTTTTACAATGATACCGAAAGCCTACTTCTGAATTAGCAGTTGCTTAAAGCATCCCCCTTAATGGATTAAAAAGCAGATCACTTTTGTTTACTCTGGCATCATTGCTAAAGCGGGCTTTGGTAAGTTCTGCTGCTGCATCGCCAATTGCCCACAGGCTGCCGCAATATCATCACCTTTGGTGTAGCGGCAAGTGTTAACGATCTTGCATCCAAACAAAACGCTTCTAAATTCTTTAATCGCTTTCCTATCAGGCCGCTGCAGCCTAACATTTGGAATAGGGTTGTAGGGAATTAAATTAACTGTACATTGCTTGCCTTTTAATAGATGAGCCAATTCATGCGCATGATCAGGATGATCATTGATACCCGCAAGCAGAGTGTATTCATAGGTAATATCGCGCTTCGTTTTCATACTATATTCATCCATAGCAGCTAAAATATCTTCTAAAGGATATTTGCGCGCATAGGGAATAATCTTTTTACGAATATTTTGATTAGGAGCATGAAGAGAAAGAACCAAATTGACTTTAAGGTTTTCGGTGCTTAAACGCTTGATTCCATCCACAATTCCTACCGTAGAGACCGTAATCCTTCTTTGAGAAATATTAAGAGTTGCCTCATCAATGATGAGATGAATGGATTTCATCACGGCCTCATAATTTTTAAGAGGCTCACCCATTCCCATATAAACCACATGACAAACACGTTCTTCTTTTTGCTTTAACCAATGGTTAATCTGTACGATCTGCTCGACAATTTCCCCAGGTCGTAGATTACGAAAAAAACCCTGTTTTCCCGAAGCACAAAAGGCGCAGTTAGCAGGACATCCTACTTGCGAGGAAACACAAACAGTACGACGCTCACCAGAGCAGATCAGTACTGATTCGACCAGATTACCATCCCTTAACTTCCAGAGAAATTTATAAGTTTCTAAGTCTGTGGAAGGAGTAATTTTTACCAATTGCAAGGTAGGCAACAACAAGCCTTTTTTTAGCTTTTCGCGCAGAGGCTTACTCAGGTTAGACATCAAATCCCAATCCAGGATCGATTTTTTATACACCCATTCAAAGAGTTGGCGTGCATGAAACTTTTTTTCCTCATAAGTTTCTAACCAATCTACAAGCTCTGAATAAGTTAAGTCACAAAAATTTGTCATTATTTTCTCAATCAATAATTTTATTTATAGTGCAGCATACCATATGTATTAAATAACTACTAGTTAATTCCTTACTAATTATTTTAGCTGGCGTTAAAAAAACAAGCCTACTAAAAATCTGTAGAGCCTGCCTCAAAACTTGCTTGTTGGGATAAGAGAAAGTGCCTTACCTCCTTTATTAAAGGCCAGCTTCCCTGGTAAGAATAGAAAAGTTATACATATATCTAAAGATGTAGGGAGCTATTTATTGGCTAGTTAGAAGTTTTCTTCCTCGATTTTTATGATTTCCTAGCTAGGGAGGGTTCAGTTTAAGCTATTTACAAGACGAAAACGCAAGTAAAGAACTTTGGGCTCTATAATAAAAAATAAAAGGGAAAGCAATAGGAGAGAAGTGAAGATGATGAAAATGTAGCGTTATTTTTCTTAAATAAGATAACATCATGCCTTTTATAAAAAATGAGTATCTATATGATTACCTTTCAGGAAGTTTTAAGACGTCTCTCGCTTTTTTGGGAACAGCAAGGATGTATTATCCATCAAGGATATGATCTTGAAGTAGGAGCCGGGACCTTTAACCCTGCCACCTTTCTACGCTGCTTAGGTCCCGAGCCTTATCGTGCAGCTTACATTGAGCCCTCACGCCGCCCTGCAGATGGACGTTATGGAACCAACCCCAACCGGCTTCAACACTATTTTCAATACCAGGTGATTCTCAAGCCCTCACCCTCGCATATTCAGGATCTTTATCTAAAATCCTTAGAAGCTATTGGCTTTAACTTAAGTGAGCATGATATCCGCTTTGTGCATGATGATTGGGAGGCCCCTACACTTGGAGCTTGGGGATTAGGATGGGAAGTCTGGATGGATGGAATGGAAGTTACCCAATTTACTTATTTTCAATGCGTGGGGGGGCTCAATTTAAAACCCATCACCGGTGAGATTACCTATGGGATTGAGCGTTTGGCCATGTATCTACAAAAAGTCAATAATATCTTTGATTTACAATGGAATGAAGAGATTACCTATAAAGATATCTATCATCGTAATGAAGTGGAATGGAGCCATTACAATTTCGAAAACGCTTCAACCGAAATGTGGTTTCGACACTTTAATGATTTTGAGAAAGAGGCTCAAGCATTAATGGCTGCAGGCTTGCCGCTGCCCGCCTATGATTTTGTCATGAAAGCTTCGCATGCTTTTAATATTCTGGATGCACGCGGCGCCATTTCTGTTACTGAGCGAACAGGTTATATTGCCCGTATACGTAATCTTACTAAGCAAATTGCCGAAAGTTATACAAAGAGCCGCGAGCAACTTAACTACCCGTTACTAGGCAAATTTAACTTTGAACCTCCAACGGGAAAGGAAGAGATTATAGCTCCTACGCCTTCTAAAGAAGAAGAAATGGAAATGCTTGATTCTAATAAAAAAGAGGCTTTTCTTTTAGAAATTGGCTCTGAAGAGCTCCCCGCAGCATTTGTCAGCTTGGGCTGTCAAAATCTAGAAAAAGCATTTAAAGCTTTTTTAAATAAAGAAGGTATTGCTTATGGAGACATTAAAACTTATGGAACTCCTCGCCGCCTGACCTTGTATGTTGAAGATCTTCCTTACCTTAAGCCCCCGCAAATCCTAGAAAAAAAGGGGCCCTCTTTAGAGCAAGCCTATGGCAGCGATGGGCAATTAAAACCGGCAGGTGAAGGTTTCTTTCGCTCGCTTGGCATTTCCCCTATTTCCTTAGCTGCTATCCGTGAAGCTACCGACGGTTCCATCCGCATTCAACAAATCAAAGGAATCGATTATCTATTTGCCTCCATGCAAACACCAGGAATACCGACAGCGCAAATCTTAGCTAAAAGCTTACCTAGTCTCATTTTAAGCCTCGATTTTCCTAAAAAAATGCGCTGGGGTTCTCTTGAAATTTCTTACGCACGTCCTCTGCGCTGGATCACCTGCCTTCATGGCCCTCATATCATCCCCTTTAGCGTGGGCAATATTCAGGCCGGTCGGAAATCCTTTGGGCATCGTCAGCTGTGCCCTGAGGCTTTTGCTCTTAATAAAGCCCAAGAGTATGTGGAAATTTTAAAGAAACATCAGGTGATGGTAGATATGGGGGAAAGAGAAAATACCATCATTGCTACCCTAGATAAGCTAGAACACTCTTTACAAGCAAAGATTATCTGTCGAAAGGCTGTCATCCCCCAAGTTTTGAACTTGGTGGAGTGGCCCCAAGTAACTTATGCCTACTTCAATGCCTCTTTTCTTAAGGTTCCTAAAGAAGTATTGATTTCTGAGATGGTGGAACATCAAAAATATTTTCCTGTTACCGATGCTCACGGGCAACTGCAAAACATCTTCATTATCACCGCTGACAACAATCCTTCGGATTATATACGGGCCGGCAATGAGCGTGTCTTATCAGCTAGGCTCTCTGATGGAGCTTTTTTATATGAGCAGGGCTTGAAAGTATCCTTAGATTCTTACAATGAAAAGCTTAAACAAGTGACTTTCCAAGCTCACTTAGGGAGCGTATGGGATAAGGTTAAACGGATTGTCTCCCATGTAGAAATTTTGCAAAAATTGCTTAAAAAAGGTAGCTTAGAAAAAGCTAAACGAGCAGCTTGGTTATGTAAAGCCGATTTAGCCTCGGAAATGGTTTATGAATTTCCCAACCTACAAGGTACAATAGGAAAATACTATGCGCTAGCTTCAGGCGAGGATCCCGAGGTAGCCGAAGCCCTCGATGAACATTGGATGCCGCGAGGAGAGAATGCTCCTTTACCCCAAACCCTTACAGGCACCTTAGTAAGCCTTGCTGACAAAATCGATAATTTAATCGGTTGCTATTGTGTGAATCTTAAGCCTACCTCTTCTAGTGACCCCTATGCGCTAAGGCGCCAGACTCTCGGCGTGATTAAAATGCTTATCAATGGGCGCTACCGCCTACCCTTAATGGAGGTCTTCCGGCAATGTTTTGATCATTTTCCTGCAGCTTTAATAGGAGATAAAGAGCATTTATTACAAGAGATAGAAGCTTTCATTACCAACCGTATTAAATCAGTTTTCCAAGAATATGACCTTTCTAAAGATGAAATCGAAGCTTCTCTTTCTTCTAACTTTAGTGATATCTACGATACTTTTTGCAAAGCTAAATCCCTTCACCATTTTAGGCAAACCAGCAAAAAGTTCCCCCTTCTCTTTGAAGTTTATAAAAGAGCTAAAGGCCAATTAGCAAACATTCCAAGTGCCGCTTTTTCAAAAGAATTACTTAAAGAGAATGCTGAGAAAAACTTGGATGCTTTGCTAGGCCAAAAGCAAATACAACTTAGCCAAGCGATTATCACGCATGATTATGATAAAGCTTACGAACTAATTGCAGATATTCAACCAGCTTTAGCCCAGCTTTTTGATGAAGTTAAAATCTTGGCGGATGATCTAAAATTGCGCGGCAACCGCCTAGCTTTGCTGCAGCGCGTTTTTGACATGTTCTCTCAATTGCTAGACTTTAGTAAAATTAGTGAGAAATAGGTTTTAATCCTCTAGGAAGCTTTAGATATGCTGCTGCAAAAAAATTTAACAATTTTTCTCCAAAGATTTTTAAACCCTATCAACCTTTTTCGTTCATAAATCTATTTGCACCTTTAAAAAAGCAAGGAGATAAACCTAAAATCGCGAAGGTAAATTTTTTTTGGCTATTTCTTTGATTTAGTATTAATGGATTCTTTTATAGTTTTTAGGCTTGGATCTTAAAATAAATTCTTAGTTACTGTTAATACTGTCTATCTATTCTTGCTATTTGCTAGCGAAAAATGCGGTAGAAATGATTATCTTGATTCTTAAACTCTTTTACAAGATAGCCAAGCAGAGCCATCAGGTTGATTAGCCAGCCATCGCTTCCTTTTAAACCCTATCGATAGCCATCATGAAATATTCGACCATAATCACTACGATAGAAAATAAAAACATTTGGCGGGCCCATTGCTTGTCGTTATCACTTTTAAAACCTTTTAAACATAATACATACCACATTAACCCCATCAGGACAGCCACGGTTAAATAGGCATAGCCAGTATATCCCATGAACGTTAACATGACAGTCGCCAAGATAAAAGCCATGATATATAGCCACATTTGTATTTTGGTTGTGTATATACCCTTTTCAAGCGGCAAAACTGGGATGGAGGCGGCAGCATAATCCTCTAGGCGATAGAGGGTAATCGCAAAGAAATGGGGCATTTGCCATAGGACCATAATGGTAAACAGGAGGAAAGCACCTAAGTCTAATTGATTGCTGGCCGCGCAATAACCTACAACGGGAGGGACGCCTCCTGCTAGGCTTCCTATTACCGTGCCATAAGAAGATCTATATTTTGATAGGCCATACACGACTACATAGAATAAAAAACCAGTTAGAGCTATCATGGCTGTCAAAAAATTAACATATAAAGCTAACACGCCCATTCCTAAAAAACCAAGAAAAGTACCAAATAGGAGTGCGTTTTGTTTAGAGACCAGACCCTTAACAAGCGCGCGATTTTTAGTCCTGGCCATTTTCTTATCTATCTCTCGATCCATATAGTTGTTAAACACGCATGCTGAGGCAATCACTAAAGATAGACCTATAAGAGTCAAGCAAAACAACCAGAAGTTAAAAGGTCCTTTTGAAGCAAGCATAAAGCCGCCAAAAGTTGTTACCGCATTACCTGCTATGATGCCAGGTTTAGTCAACATGTAATAAGTTTTAATGGTCATCGTCTTAAATAGCCTTATGATTTAATCCTGGAGTTTATAGCCATATTTTCTATTCGCTGGGGTGAAACATCGTTTGCATAGACATCAATCTTTCATCTAAATCATTCATAATCCATAGCGAGCCGACTACTAAAATGGCAATCACCGCTATCATAAAAGTTAAAGCCACTAGATTCCAGCGGGGCTTGGCCTCTTCCTTAAGGTGAAGAAAAAATAAAAGCTGAATTAAAGCTTGCATGCCCCCTAGGCTAACCAAGGTAAGAGCTAAAATTTTACCGCTGAATAAATGCTCCTGGACAGCTATATAGGCAGCTAAAGTCAATACGATGGATAAAACAAACCCTATTCCATAGGATTTAAAGCTTCCATGCCTAGAAGCTTGCGGAGTTTTTATAGGATAAAGATTATCTTTCATGTTACTGCGCTCCCATTAAGTAGACAAAGGTGAAGATAAAAATCCATATAATATCTAAAAAATGCCAAAACATGCTAAAGCAAGCTAATCGTCTAAGCGTATTTGCGCTCAAACCCCGGGACAAAATTTGCATTCCCAGGACTACTATCCATAGTAAGCCTGCTAGAATATGCAAGCCATGGGTGCTAACCAAGGTGAAATAGGCTGAAAGGAAAGCACTTTTTTGCCAGCTATGTCCCTCCTGGATAAGATAGTTAAATTCCATTATTTCCAGGATCAAAAAGGATAGCCCTAATAAAAATGTTAAGCTTAAATAGCTTAACGTCTTATTTTTTTCTTGTCGGTGAGCCGCTAACATAACCAATCCGCTGGTAAAGCTGCTGGTTAATAAGATAAGAGTTTCTATCAAAGCAAAGGTAGGGCTAAACAATTGACCAGCAGAAGGTCCACCATATGTACTATTGTGCAGCACGGCATAGGTAGCAAAAAAGGTGGCAAACAAAATGCAGTCGGTCATTAAGTAGATCCAAAAGCCAAAGAGCGTTTTAGCAGAGGTGGCTTGAGAAGAGTCCGCATGATTGATGGATGAAAGCGTCGTTAAATCTGTCATAGCTATCCCCTACTCCTGGCATGTGCTAACTCTATTTTTTCTACCTCTGCAGCTGATAGGTAGTAGTCGGTATTATCATCTAAGAGACGTATAAGGGTGCCTATTATAGTGCCTAGCAAGCTCAAGAGAGCAAGCCACCAAATATGCCAAATAACTGCAAAGCCAAAGAGGAGGCTAAAGCTAGCCACATAGATACCCATGGCAGAGTTTTTAGGCAGATGAATATCTTGATAACAAGGCTTCTTTGCATCCAGCACATGCGCCTGTTTTTTAGCCCAATAAGGATCGCGCTCGTTCACTTCAGGGATCATAGCAAAATTATAAAGGGGTGGAGGAGAAGAAATGGACCATTCCAGTGTCCTGCCATTCCAGGGATCGTCACCCACCCTATTTTGTTTACGTTGAATCACACCTACCATAAGTTGTAAAAATTGGAGGGAAGCGCCAACAATAATGATGCAAACGCCTACCCCGGCAATCACAAATAAGGGATGCCAGCCAGTGGCCTCCTCATAATGATTTAAACGGCGGGTGGCCCCCATTAAGCCAATGAGATAGAGCGGCATGAAGGCCAAGAAAAAACCTATAATCCAACACCAAAAAGCATATCTTCCCAGCTTTTCATGCAATTTGAACCCTAAAAACTTAGGAAGCCAATAAGCAAGGCCGGCGAAAAAAGCAAATAAGACGCCTCCAATGACCATGGAATGAAAATGGGCTACCAAAAATAAGCTATTATGCACCTGGAAATCAGCAGCAGGCACAGACATTAACACACCTGTCATGCCTCCACTCGTAAAGATGACTACGAAACCTAAAAACCAAAGCATAGGCCGTGAAAATTGAATACGTCCTCTACACATAGTAAATAGCCAGTTAAAAATTTTTACGCCCGTGGGAATAGCAACAAGCATGGTCATAATGCCAAAGAAGGCGTTAACATTGGCGCCTGCTCCCATCGTAAAGAAGTGATGCAGCCAGACGATAAAAGATAGAAAAGTAATGGAAGCTAGCGCCCATACCATGGAGGTATAGCCGAATAAGCGCTTATGTGAAAAAGTTGCCACAACTTCTGAGAAAATTCCAAAACCTGGCAACATGAGAATATAAACTTCGGGATGCCCCCAGGCCCAGATGAGGTTGATATACATCATAGGATTGCCTCCAAAATCGGCCGTGAAAAAATGGGTTCCTACGGTACGATCTAGGCTCAACATGACAAGGGTAGCTGTTAAAATAGGGAAAGCAAAAATGACTAAAACCATGCTATTTAAAGCACTCCAGGTAAATAAAGGCATTTTCATCAGCGTCATGCCAGGACAACGCATCTTTAAAATAGTCACTAAGAAATTAATTCCCGAGAGCAAGCTGCCCATACCAGCAATCTGTATACTCCATATCCAGTAATCTACGCCTACATCAGGGCTGTATTGTAGGCTTGAAAGTGGTGGATAAGCTAACCATCCTGTCGCCGAGAAATTTCCTATAACAAGGGAAAGATTGACCAAAAATGCACCTGCTGCAAACAGCCAAAAGCTCAAGGAATTCATAAAAGGAAAAGCCACATCCCGAGCGCCTATCTGTAAAGGCACGATTAAGTTCAACAAGCCGAACACGGCTCCCATGCTCACAAAGAAAATCATGGTGGTCCCATGAGCAGAGAATACTTGCTGGAAATGGGAAGGGGTCAAAAAGCCCTGCGATTCCCCTACTGCGAGTATCTGCTGAGCCCGTAACATCAAAGCATCTACCACGCCTTTGAAGAGCATTAAAAGAGAAACAATGATATACATCATGCCAATTTTTTTATGGTCCAGTGAGGTTAACCATTCATTCCAAAGCCATTTCCACCGACGGAAATAAAATAAGAGAGCCACAATCATTAAGCCAGCTATAGCCATGCCTATACCCGCACCACTTTCAATGGGGTCGTGCTTGAAAGCTTCAAGGTTTAATTTTCCAAACATGTCATTTCCCTATATGGATTAAGATCAAATACTTACTAATTATTCTAAAGAGGCATCGCTTTTGCTTGGATTTGAGCCCATGGGCATCATGTAGCTCATAAGGATCCAATCAAACAAATTTTCTTTTTGCAAAATATAGGTCTCTGCGGAGGAATTGTGAGTGGGTAGGATTAATTTTTTATACTCGTTTAAGCTAAGTTGCTTAGGTGATTGCTTTGCTTTTTCTACCCATTGCTCGAAATCTTCGGATGAAGTGGCCTTAGCCGTAAATTTCATGCCAGCAAAGCCTTCTCCACTAAAGTTTGCAGAAGAACCTCTAAAGCTGCCTAGCTCATGCGCTATAAGATGTAGTTTTGCTTTCATGCCGGGCATCGCATACACTTGCCCGCCCAGTTGCGGGATCCAAAATGCATTCATAGGAGCGTCAGCAGTGACTTCAAAATTAAGAGGCGTGTCTTTGGGAAACTGAAGAAAATTTACCGTAGCAATTTTCTGCTCAGGATAGATAAATAGCCATTTCCACTGTAGAGCTACAGCTTGTATGGTCAGAGGCTTAGTGCTTGCCTGTAGCGGCTTGAAAGGATCTAATTCAAAACTACTTTTCCAAGTGATAACCGAAAGGATCAGAACAATCACAAAAGGAATTGCCCACCAGATAAACTCAACAAGATGGCTGTGATCCCAATCGGGTGTATATTTTGCTTTGGAGTTGCTGGCTCTATAGCGGCAAGCAATAGCAATCATCAAGATAAATACTGGAATAACCACAATCAACATCAGAAGAGTAGCTTGAATGATTAAGTCCAGTTCTCTTTGAGCGATCGCTCCTTTGGGATTGAGCACAGCGATATCGCTAGTATGCACAAACCATCCTACTACGAGGAAGATGGCAAGAAGAGAAACAATAAAAAAGGCTGATTTGTAGATTTTGTTCATCTTTTTCAATTCCTAAAAAGATAATAGACACCCGCTACTTTGCTGGTACCCCTATCTATTTATTCAAATTTTTCTTTATCCTTTTATCTGAGGCGAGCCACTTTGTCTAGATAAATGAAAGAATGAACAATAAATCTTTTATTTCCGAATTCAAATCAACTTTTTTTTGATGGTTAGCTATGAATAGATTAAGGAAATTCAGGCAGATGAAACATTTCTATCCTCTTTAAGTCTTGCTCATTGTTTTTCTACCTTAAGTTAGGAACTTATCCCTGTAAGCTTCAAAAAGCTTTTCCTTACTTTCTAGGATTTTCTTGCAAAAAAATCAACCAGCTTTAAATTCTTCTTTAAGAAGAAAGTACACAAAGCCAAGAAATAAAGCTTGTTCAAAGATCCAAGTCAAGCTCCCCCAAGTTTATGGTATCTTAAGCCCTGATCAGCAAAGGATTTAGCTCTGTTGCGTTTCGAAAAGAAACCAGGCTCGCCGCTCGGCCTCGTCGATATAAACTTCAAGGATGCTAGTCGTAGCCACATCCTGGTACTCTTGACAAACTTTATGGGCAGCAAGCATGCGAGCAGCCAAGTTTCTATTTTCCTCTTCTAAACGCTTAAGCATCTGGATGGCTTCAACGGATAGCTCGTCATCATCTTGCACATTTTGCAATTGGCTAATCTGTTTGATAGAGTGAATGGTAAGAGCTCCCAGCTTACGTACCCTTTCTGCAAGCACATCGATCATCGCAAAGATCTGCTCGGCTTGCTCATCCATCAAGAGATGATAATCGCGAAAGTGAGGGCCAAACATATGCCAATGATAGCTTTTTGTTTTTACATATAGAGCAAAAGCATCCGCAATTAAGGGATTGAGAACTTGAGAAATTTCATGACTTGCTTCCGCTTGGAGATGAGTGGATACTGCCAGGGTGGAAGGGACAGGATTGTATGTATTTTTCATATAGGCTCCTCTTGTAAGCTTTCTGTATTTTTCAACTTAACGCAAAAAAAATTTTGTAGAATCTTTATCTTTTTCGCAGATAGGGTTGCTTTTTATCCTGCACAGACCTTATCAACATCTTTACATTTTTGCAAGGTTACCTATAAATTTTATATACATAAAATATTTTAAAACACATATTAAGCTTCAAAGCTGGCACCCATAAGCCGCTTGGAGAATCCTTTAAACGAAGAAGGTTAAAAAGCTAATAAACTATTTTATTGGTGCAAGTTAAAGTTAAAAACCTTTTCCTTGTAAGGAATCTCATAGTAGGACTTAATAAAACTTTAAGCTAACATGCTATCATATAATATGAAGAGGAAATAAATGAGAGTCAGCCCACTAGCCGGAAAAATCAGTCCTTCTGATAAACTTGTAAATATACCCCAACTTATCGCAGCTTATTACGCTGAAAAGCCCGATCCCCTAGACACCGCTCAACAGGTAGCTTTTGGAACATCGGGCCACCGTGGGTCTGCATTACAGAAAAGCTTCAATGAACATCATATTCTAGCTATTAGCCAAGCGATTTGCCAGTATCGCAAGCAGCAAGGGATTGATGGTCCTTTATTTCTGGGTATGGATACGCATGCGCTTTCTAAGCCAGCTTTAATGAGTGCTCTAGAAGTATTAGCAGCCAATGGAATAGAAATTTTGCTAGCTGAAGGAGAAGAGTATACACCTACGCCCGTTATCTCCCATGCTATAGTGTCATATAACCGCCATCGCACCAAAAATTTAGCCGATGGTATCGTCATTACCCCTTCCCATAATCCCCCTAGTCAAGGTGGCATCAAATATAACCCCCCTAGCGGAGGACCCGCTGACCTTCATATTACCCAATGGATTGAAACAAAAGCCAATGAACTAATGCGTAATGAGCTAAGAGGCCTTAAGAGAATTTCCTATGAAAAAGCCTTAAGCTTGCCTACCACTAAACGCTATAACTACCTTGAAGCCTATGTTGGCGATCTTAAAAATGTAATCAATATGGAGATTATTCAAAAATCCCAGATAAACTTGGGAGTAGATCCACTAGGTGGAGCGGGAATTCATTATTGGGAGCCTATAGCAGAACGTTACAAGCTAAACCTTACCGTAGTTAACAAGACGATTGATCCAACCTTCCAATTTATGACTCTAGATTGGGACGGTCAAATTCGTATGGATCCCTCTTCAGCCTATGCTATGCAAGGGCTAATCAATTTAAAAAATCGCTTCGATGTCGCATTTGCCTGCGATACTGATCACGATAGACATGGCATTGTCACTAAAAGTTCAGGCTTACTTCCCCCTAATCATTATCTCGCTGCCGCCATCTTTTATCTTTTTCAACATCGGCCTTTATGGAATCCCGGGGCAGCAATAGGCAAAACGCTCGTCAGCAGCCAAATGATTGATCGTGTGGCCACTCAATTAAATCGAAAAATTTATGAGGTACCAGTAGGGTTTAAATGGTTTGTCGATGGACTTCTTAATGAATCTTTAGGTTTTTGTGGCGAAGAAAGTGCTGGCGCCTCTTTTGCTCGTTTAGATGGTAAAACTTGGACGACGGATAAAGATGGGATTATCCTGTCCTTACTAGCTGCTGAAATGACGGCCAAACTAGGTAAAGACCCAGGTGAAATTTATCAGGATTTAACTCGCGAATTTGGAAACCCAGCTTATGATAGAGTAGAAGCACCCGCCAGTCTTAAGCAAAGACAGATATTAAAAAACTTTTCTGCCTTGCAGATACAAGCAAAGAAAATAGCAGGCGAAGCTATCCAGGGTATCTTTACTCATGCAGCAGGAAACAGTGCTGCCATAGGAGGGGTAAAGGTCGTTACCGAAAATGGATGGTTTGCTGCTCGCCCTTCAGGGACAGAAGACATTTACAAGATTTATGGAGAAAGTTTTCGAGGTCAAGAGCATTTAGAGCAAATATTAGATGAAGCCCAATCTATTGTGGGAAAAGCATTTGAAGAGGCTTATTTGCTCAAAACTCCCTAAGAATAAAGGCCAGTAGGAAGGCCTCTATGAATATGGCTAGCTGCTTAGGTGGATAGGATTGATTAAAAAGCTTTTCTTATTTTTTGCAATTTTTCATCCAGAGAGCAGCAACTTTAACTTTTTTCCATGAAAAAAAGCGTAAAAAAACTACTCTGATTAGCCTATTGAATACAAGCTAGGCTTCAAAACATTCCTTAAAGAAAGGCTCAAAGATCAGGGCTTTTAAGAGGAAGTTAAAGATATGATGAAAAACACACCTTTCTTAAGCTTCACTTTATCGTGAGCATGTTTAGGATTTTAACCCTCCCAGCGAGCTTGCCGCTTGCTAGCGCGTTGATTACTCAGCAGGTGCTTGCATGCCAGATCACTGGCAATACGATGGATATTTTTACTTGATAATTTTTTGCTTATGAAACACATTTATTAATGTTAAAAATTATATCTAGATAACTAGCTCTTAGAGCTTTGTTTTGCCTTTCTTAAACGATGGATGAAAAAAAACAGCATGGACAAACATTTAATTTTTTATGATGGCACCTGTGCCCTCTGCAGCCATGTTGTATATTTTCTTATAAAACATGATACCAAGCAACTATTTGTCTTTGCACCTTTACAAGGCTTAACGGCAGGAAAACTACTAGGAACTCTGCCTAGAAAGGTTCATACAGCCAATTCTTTAATTCTTCTTAAAAATTATGCTTCTTCTCAAAAAGAAGTTTATTTATGGGGGCAAGCTGCCTTGCAAGTTTTATGGCTATTAGGCGGAAGATGGATGCTTATTGGCTGGATTTCCTTTCTTCCTTCTTTTTTATATAATTGGATGTATCGATTAATCGCTCAAAATCGTCAAAGTTTTTTCTTGCAAAATAGCTGCTTGCTCCCAAAAGAACAGGATAAAAATCGTTTTCTCCCCTAAATTATTTATTAAGAAAATAACCTCCAAAACAAGCTTAGAGCTAAGAAAGCAAATAAAGCAAATCAACCTCATCCCCCTCTTTATCAATTTTTTCTTGAGATAAATTTAAAAAAAACCTATCAGTGAGTTTTTCCATTATCAACCAGCATAGGACATGCGTATGAAAAATAATTTAAAAGCCCTTTTAACAATTTGCTTGAGTAGTTGTACTTTAATTTGCCCTTTGGGCAATTTGATGAGTGCCTCATTTTCTACCTCTACCTATAATGAGAGACACATCGCTCAGCAATGGAGCTCTACTACTACAGGATCTGCCGATGAAGCGCTGGTAATTAATAACCTCTCTAATCTTTCTTCTAAGGAGCAAAGAGAAGCTCTCAATGATTTGTCTGGCGAGCAATATGCTAATTTAATGCAGCCTAATCAAACAGCTTCCCAAACATTTATTCGTAGGATGTACCAACCTATCATCAATGATAGCTTAGGCTTACAATGTGGAGAAAACTGTGATGAATATAGACTATGGGGAGCTGTAGGCGGAGGCCAGAGCCGTCTACGTAACTCTCATGGAGCTAAAGGTTATAGAATGGATGATTTCAATATTACCTTTGGTGCCCAAAAGCCATTAAATTTTAATTTCTTAAACTCGTGGCTAACGGTTGGTATTGCCGGTTCTTATGAAAAAGACCATATTCATTTTAAGCAAAATGGGCATGGCAAGGGTAATAATTGGCAAGGAGCTATTTACTACATGTGGAATAATCCCCACTTCTATTCTTTTTCTGGAACAATTCTTGGTGCCGACTGCGTAAGAGTCAAACGTTCTATTGATGTGGGTAACCTTACGAGAAAAGCTAGAGGAAAAGCTAGAGTCAGCGAATGGACATCTTTTACAGAACTTGGCCTAAATTTAGGTTACGAGAACTTCTATGTTCAGCCTTTTGCACGACTAGAACATGCTTCTTACCGTCGCCATGCTCTTAGCGAACATGGAGCTCAATCACTCAACTTACATGTGCGTGGCAAAAACATCAGTGCCTCTGTGGGTTATTTAGGAACACACTTGAGCACTAATCTACCTTGGTGGGAGCTTCATTTAAATGCCGATGCTGCCTGGAAATATCGCTTTAACTTGTTACAAGAACGTTTCCAAGCCCACTTTAAAAACTTAGGCTCGCAATTTAGAATTAAAGGCGTCCACCAAAAAACTAGCGGTTTTGAAGGTTCAGTTAATATTGCTAAAACCTTTTATAACTGCTGGCAAGGCTATGTTGAGTTTTCTGGCGAAGTGTGGGATCGTTTTTCTGCCTGGAACCTTGCTGGAGGCGTAACAGTTACTTGGTAATAGGTACTCATTGATGATAGATAATAGGTAGCTAAAATCCAAGAGATCTAAGGGCCATTTCCTTAGATCTCTTGTTTTTTTAGGAAACAAAAAATTTTCTAAACCAACCATTTAAGATTTATTCCAAGCTTAAGTTACCTTTTTACCGGCAGTTCCATTTTTTTGAAATAATCAGTAGTAAATAAATTTTTGAATATTAACAGGTTATGTTATTGCCGACGCTTTTTCCTAGTGACTACATGCGCATGATTCTTTGGCAAAACTTTTGGTAACTCTATTTTTAAAGCCTCAAGCATTTATCTATTTGGTGACGTGGTTTTGGAATTTGCTGAAAACCAGTTTAAGTAGTTTTTTGGCGACTATAATTTTTTATAAACAACCTCTAAGGGTTTAATAATAAACCAATTAGAAATTTTAACCTTATAAAAAATGGAACTTCCGCTAAAAGTTTTTTATTCCATTTTAGCCCCTCCCAATCTACAAAGTACTTATGGCCATTCTACAATGGAAAACGCTGCCTTATTTTTTCTGGAATATCTTTCAAAGGATTTTCCGCTAATTCAAGCTTGGTAAGCTGAGGCAGCTGCCCAATTTCTGTAGGCAGGCTGATGAGCTGGTTTTGGCTTAACTCAAGCTCTTGCAGCTGAGACAGCTGCCCGATTACTGCAGGAAGACTGGTAAGCTGGTTTTGATTTAAGTAAAGCCCTTGCAGCTGAGACAATTGCCCAATTTCTGCAGGCAGACTGGCGAGCTGGTTTTGGCTTAAATCAAGCCCTTGCAGCTGAGACAATTGTCCGATTTCTGTAGGCAGGCTGGTGAGCTGGTTTTGGCTTAAATCAAGCGCTTGGAGCTCAAAAAGTTGCACGATTTCTGTAGGCAGACTGGTGAGCTGGTTTTGGCTTAAATCAAGCCCTTGCAGCTGAGACAATTGCCCGATTTCTAAAGGCAGACTGGTGAGCTGGTTTTGGCTTAAATCAAGCCCTTGCAGCTGAGACAATTGCCCGATTTCTAAAGGCAGGCTGGTGAGCTGGTTTTGGCTTAAATCAAGCCATTGCAGCTGAGGCAATCGCCCAATTTCTGTAGGCAGGCTGGTGAACTGGTTTTGATTTAAGCCAAGTCGTATCAGCTGAGACAATTGACCTATTTCTGCAGGCAGACTGGTGAGCTGGTTTTGATTTAAGGAAAGCTCCTGCAGCTGAGACAATTGCCCGATTTCTGTAGGCAGGCTGGTGAGCTGGTTTTGGCTTAAATCAAGCGTTTGGAGCTCAAACAGTTGGACGATTTCTCCAGGCAGGCTGGTGAGCTGGTTTTGATTTAAGGAAAGCTCCTGCAGCTGAGACAGCTGCCCCATTTCTGCAGGCTGAGCGGTGAGCTGGTTTTGATTTAAGCCAAGCCGTATGAGCTGAGACAATTGACCTATTTCTGCAGGAAGACTGGTGAGCTGGTTTTGATTTAAGCCAAGGGTATGCAGCTGAGACAATTGCCCGATTTCTCCAGGCAGACTGGTGAGCTGGTTTTGATTTAATTTAAGCCTTTGCAGCTGAGATAACTGGTATATTTCCGATGGTAAATAAGTCAAGCCTACTTTAGATAAATCTAAAGCTGTGATGTTTTTACAATTTTCTTTAATCCAATCTCTAAGAAGCTCTCCTTTTTTCTCTAGAGGCAAGTGCTTAATTTCTTCTCGGCTCAAGTATTCTTCCCCACCAGGAAGTTTTTTCCAAAGTAAAAGACGATTAATATTTTGCAGATAAGAGGAGTAGTTAGCTAAAGTAAAATATTTCTTTTCTTCAGTCTTCCCTTTAAATTCTAGAGGAGAAAGAGAACTAGCTAAAGTAAAGATTTGCCTAAAAATTGCATTTACCTTTGCTGTTTCAGAGAGGCTACTTTCTAGCTTATAAATCCTATCTAAAATAAAAGCCTGCTTGCTAATATCCTCTTGGGAAACATGTACTTTACCTATTTGTTTATAAAGAGAAGGCATTACTTCAGAAGCCAGCAGATGACGCCATCTTTTACTAACGCTAAATAAGGAAGGCACTGCACAGGCCTCTAAGATAGGGAGCAGCAATTCATTAGGTAAGCTTTCAATAGAGGCCGAAGAGATAGGATGCATTTTATTTCCTTTGAGAATGATAACTTTTCAGCCTCTTATTTATTAAAGGCAATATAAAAAAATTAAAAAAGCAAGTCAAACCAATTCATATCCTTATCCATAAAAGACAATTTACAGATGACCTACCGGTGCTTTTTTTCCAGATAGATCCACAAAAAGGGTGGAGACCTTTCAAGCATTTAATAGCAGCCACAGTTTTTGGAGAGTAAGTGAAGCGGCAATCTTAGTTTGGCTAAAAGAATGAGATTGATTCTTTGCCTTATTTGAGAAAATGGTTCTTTTTGATGCAATTCTTTAATTCTTTTATCGTATGATGGAATACAATACGCCTAGCTTCTTCCTGCAAGAAAGGTTGTTCTCCCAGCCATAACACTCTGTAAAAAAAGAGAGAAACTTCTTGCCATTATACCGGAAGTTCCATTTTTTTAGACACCACCAGTAGTAAACAATTTATTGATTGTTAACAGTTTATATTTGTTGCCGGCGTTTTTTCCTAGTGACTACATGCGCATGATTTTTTGGCAAAACTTTTGGTAACTCTATCTTTAAAGCCTCAAGCATTTATCTATTTTGGTGAAGTAGTTCTGGAATTTGCTGAAAACCAGTCTAAGTAATTTTTTGGCGACTACAATTTTTAATAAAAAAGCCTAAGGGTTTAATAATAAACTAATTATCCCCTTTAACCTTATAAAAAATGGAACTTCTGCTTTACACTTAGCTATCCTTTAACTCGCGCTAAGATATTTATGAGAACTTCATTAACCAAATGGGTTGTAGCGAGGAAGAGGTAGAAGAATGCATACAGCAAGCTCTATTAAAACAGGTTTAATTTTTTTAAAGCTTTTATCCTACTCAAAGCTTTTACCCTACTCTATGTTTTCTCCATAAAAAGACATTCCTTACAGAGAAACATTAACCTTAGGAAGGCTTTTTCTAAGCGTATTATATTCTTTGACTAATTCCAAAACTTCATCATCCGTACATTGACCACTCTGAATTTTCATTTTAACAAGCTCGCAAGTACCCATCCAATTTCGCGTTAGAATCTTTTGCAGGGTTTCTACAAAATTAGCTTCAGCTTTCTCCTTATTAATTTTCTTTTCAAGTAGATCAGAAATGATCAATTGGCTTTCTAAATCATCTATTTTTAAAATAAGGGAAATGACATCAATAAATTCATTCTTTTGGCATGCATCCAATAAGGCTAAATACATTTTTTGACAGATAGGCACACGAAAATCTGAGGGCTTTAGATTTTCTTGGGCAATTTTTAAAAGACGGGCACGTTCCTCTGGCATCATGAGCAGCCAACGCAGCAAGTCCATTTCTAGAATACGATCCGGATCAATAGTCTGTAATCCAATATTTGCTGCTTTTTTAATATACAAATTAGGCGTATGAATTTGCTCAAGTAAGAGTGTATTTTCAGGAACTTGCATCAAATGAGCTAACTTACGTAAGCTTTCTTGCACTAATACAGGTTGATCCCATTGGCGGATTTGCTTAGCAATTCTCTCGATGCACTGATGCTTAGCAGCAGGTGAACGCAAATCATACTGCTGGGAGTAATGCTTAACAAGAAAATCTAAATAATCAGAACTTGTTTCCAGTAGCTTCAAAAAAGCTTCAGGTCCTTTTTCCCGTAGAAAAACATCGGGATCTAATCCTTTAGGCATCTGAGCCATTCGGACTTCTACCCCTTCGCGCTGGAAAAGATCTCCAATTTTTACACTCGCCTCTTGTCCTGCACTATCTCCATCCAATGCTAAATAAACTAAATTTATGCCTAGCATCAATAGTTCTTTGGCATGTCCCTCTCCAAAAGCGGTACCTTGCCCGGCAACTGTAAAGTTAAAGCCTTCTTGGATCAGGCGCAATGCATCAATTTGGCCTTCTACAATGATTACTCTACCTTCTTTAGCAAGGCGTCTACGGCAATAATTTAATCCAAAAAGAACGCGAGATTTTTTAAAAAGAGTAGTTTCAGGGGTATTAATATATTTACCCCCAAAAGTTTGCTCTTTATACTTTCGAGCAGAAAATCCAATCACTGCTCCTGCCGCATCGCGAATAGGAAAAGTAATTCTATCCGAAAAAAAATCACGCCAGCGGCCCTCCTTACCTTCTGCTATCAGTCCAACCGTGCGTAAAATTTCATCTTTGATATGCTTTGCATGCATAACTTGGCGAAAATGACCCGGAACTTTAGGAGCTAACCCAATCTGAAAATGTCTAATAAAATCAAGATCCAGTCCCCTTTTATATAAGTAATGTAACACTTCATGCCCTTCCTGAGTATGAAGAAGATAGAAATGGTAAAAACGGCAAGCCTGCTCAAGAGCTTCTTTTAAGAGAGTCTTACTAGGGCCTTTATTAGAGTCGGCCTCTTCCATAACTTCTAAAGGCACATGAAAACGCTCAGCTAAGCTTTCAACGGCCTCAGAAAAACTCATTTTAAGATGCGCCATCAAAAACTGGATGGCGTCGCCATGCGCTCCACAGCCAAAGCAATGATAATGGGTGTCTCCCCGCTGAATCATAAAGGAGGGGGTTTTTTCATCGTGGAAGGGGCATAGCCCTTTATAGGCGGCCCCAGCCCGCTTAAGATCGAGATGGGCATTCAAAACATCGACAAGGTCTATTCTTTGACGGAGATTTTCAAGGCTTTCTTTAGTGAAGAGTGGCATGGATAATATATGAAGAACAAGGGTTAGCGCCAATTTTACTCAATAAATTTTTCTCTAGCAAGCAAATAAGAAATTAGAGAATTAGGGGTGTAATTAAAAGTGTTGGCAAGATAAGGAAGGATTAATACATACTGAAAGTATAGCAAAAGGAGATTGCATATGCTTAACAAAAAAGAAGTTAATAACTCACCTTACGCACAGATGAGTTGAAAAAATTATTCTAAGAATATATTTTTTTCTTTGAAAAGAGGAGAAAAAAATGAAACTTGATCTTCTTGATATTTATACAGATTATCTTATTAGCCAAGACCAACAAGCTACAGCTACAGGGCTATCCAATCTTTTAGATGGCCAGGTTAGCCATGATAAAATCCCCCGTTTTCTTAACAGCAATCCAGGGGGATCGAAAGAACTATGGCAGTATGTTAAAAAGCAAGTGCGCCATCTAGAGCAAGATAAAGGAAATGTATTGATTATTGACGATACGATAGAGGAAAAGCCCTATACAGATGAAAACGAAATCGTCTGCTGGCATTTTTCCCATTCTCAAGGAAGTGTGTAAAAGGGATCAATCTACTTTCCTGCCTTATTAGCTATGGAGACCACGCTTTTCCCATCGGCTTTGAAGTAATCAAAAAAGATATGTATTTTTGTGAGGTGAAAACAAAGAAAGAAAAAAAGCCAGTATCAAAATTTAAATACGTTTAATTTCAAAGATGGAGATAAAAGGATAGTTTGGCTTAAAGAATTAGCCTTCCCCGTAGCTTTAATCACAAAGTTCTTTAAAAACAAAGACGGCTCTACAGGCATTCTCCACATCGTAACTAACGATCTAAATTATGAGGCTGGCCGAATCTATGAAATCTACCACAAACGGTGGCGCATAGAGGAGTATCACAAATCAATAAAGCAAAATGCTAGCCTTGAAAAATCACCCACCAAAATTGCTCGCTCTCAAAGAAATCATATTTTTTCATCTCTTATCGCTTACTGCAAACTTGAATTTCTTAAAATTAACACCTTACTCAAACACTTTGCTTTAAAATATAAGTTAATTCTTAAAGCCAATCAGATGGCCTATCAGGAACTGCAAAATTTACAAAGGAGTTTTATGCCTGCGTAAGGTGAGTTATTAACTTCTTCTTTGTTAAGCATATGCAACCTCCTTTTGCTACACTTTCAGTATGTATTAATTCTTCTTTATCTTGCAAACACTTTTAATTACACCCGGTCCTGAATAGTTACCAAAAATTTTAGTTGGTATTTTTTTTTTTGATGTTATTTTAATTTTTTTTGATTAACTATAAGGAACTATCATGAGCTTAGAAGTTCAACCTACAGCAATCATTCCTTCTTTGGAAATGAATTTTTTAGAAAAGAAATGTAAAGAAATTAATGATGGAACTGGCAAACGTGAAACACAGTACCGGTCGATATTGCGTTCATTCAAAGAGAAAATTCGTAGTGTTTCTCAAAGGAAAGATTTGAAAGAACTTTATGAAAGTTTTGGAATAGTTAAAAGGTTAGTACCCCCTAGCATTAAAGAACGTCGTAAATTTTCTTTAATTTTAAACCAAACAGAAAAAGAAATATCTAATTGTCAGGATATCGTCAATGAATTGAAAGATATTCAAAAAAAAATAGAGGAGTGCTGGAATATCTCCAAGTTAGAGAAACTATATGAATCTATCAAAACTATTGAGTGGCAAACTTCAACCCATTTTTTGCCTATATCAGGGTTAACGCATTATAAATAAATTTTTTAAAAGTTCTTCTCTGTAAGTAATATTACATGCAGCTCTCAAGCGCTTTGCTTGCAAAGATGCTTTGCGAGGATCCTTTTTTAAAAGATTTAAAGCCATTTTTCGCAAACAACTTAAATTTTGTGCCATTGTTTTGTCTTTATATTTTTGCTTGTCTTCTTCAAAGACTACATCCAAAATCC